>NZ_JBEYVB010000019.1:0-119906 GCF_040643815.1 Micromonospora sp. NPDC047074 | reverse complement strand
AACGCCTCGAAGGCGCCGATCCGGTCCAGGGCACGGCGCGGCACGGCGGGGCGCGGTACGTCAGGACGGCGCGCGGCGGGACGGGGCGGCGTGCGTCAGCCGCGCAGGCGCAGGCCGCGCGGCGTGGTGCGGAAGCCGGCGGCGGTGAGGGCGTCGCGCAGCGGCGAGGAGCGCACCGCCTCGCCGTCGGCCCGCTCCACCGACATCGGGCCCAGCGCGCCGGAGTGGACCGCGTCGGCGAGCGCCTTGCCGGCCACCGCCAGCGTGTCGGCGTCGGCCGTGAAGGAGAGGATCGTGCGCCCGCCGCGTTCGACGTAGAGCACCAGGTCGCCGGCGACCTGCACCACCACGGCGCCCGCCTTGCGCCCCGCCCGGTGTCCGCTCGCCGGGGCGGGCCCGTCGCCCGAGTCGACCGCCCGTTCGGGCCAGGGCAGCGCCGCACCGTACGGGCTGGCCGGATCCGTTGCGGCGAGCACCAGGGCGGACCCCGCGCGCCCCCGCCCGCCGTCCGTGGGCTCGGCCAGGGCCCGGATCCGGTCCACCGCGCCCGGCACCGCGAACTGCGCCGCGCCCAGGCCCTCGACGAAGTAGCCCCGGCGGGCCGCGCCGCGCTCCTCCAGCGCGGAGAGCACCGGATAGACCGCAGCGAAGCCGCCCGCCACCTGCTCGGCCACCACCGCGCCCCGGGTCACCACGCCGTGCCGTTCGAGCAGCACGTCGGCCAGCGCCGCGGCGCGACGGGTCGGGTCGGTGTCGCGTTCCGGCAGGCGGGACCAGCGCCCGGCGACGGTCGGCGGCCCGCCCCGGCTCGGCAGGGCCACCCGGCCGGGTCGCCGGTAGCGGGTGCGCGGCGCGGTGGGGCGGGACTTGTGGGCCCCGCCGCCGCCGAGCACCGCCCGCAGCGGCGCCAGCGTGTCGTTGGTGAGGTGACCGGCCCAGACCAGGTCCCAGACGACGGCGGCCAGCGCGGCGTCGTCGGTCGCGCCGACCCGGTCAGACAGCGACCGGAAGAACAGCGCCTGCCCGTCGCCGAGCGCGTCCAGGACCGCGTCGTGCAGCGGGGTACGGGCGAGCGCCTCTTCGGGCGGGGCGAGCAGCAGCGGCGCGACGTCCGCGTAGGCGAGGGTGACCCAGCCGTCCCCGCCGGAGATCGCCCCGGAGCCGGCCCAGAGCACCTCCCCGCTGGCGCAGAGCTCGTCGAGCTGGGCGGGGGAGTAGTCGGCGACCCGGCCGGGCAGTACCAGCCGCTCCAGCGCCGACGCCGGCACCGCCGCACCCTGCAACTGCTCAACGGCGGCGGCCAGCGCCTCCACCCCCCGCGCGGACGAGCCCACCTGCTGCCAGCGGGGCAGGAACGCGGCCAGCGCGCGGGGCGGCACCGGCTCGATCTCCCGGCGCAGGGCGGCCAGGGAGCGACGACGCAGCAGCCGCAGCACCTCCGCGTCGCACCACTGGCTGCCGGCCGTGTCGGGGCTGAACTCGCCGGCGACGACCCGACCGGTGGCGGCGAGCCGCCGCAGCACCTGCTCCACCACGAACACGCCCAGCCCGAAGCGGGCCGCGCAGGTGGCGGCGGCGAACGGCCCGTGCGTACGCGCGTAGCGGGCGACCAGGTCGCCGAGGGGATCGGCCACCGGGGCCAGGTGCGCCTCCGCCACCCCGACCGGCAGGGCCACGCCGAGGGCGTCGCGCAGCCGGGCCGCGTCCTCGATGCCCACCCAGCGCTCCTCGCCGGCGACGCGCACCAGCAGCACCCGACGGGCCGCCGCCAACTCCGTGAGCCACCCGGGGGAGACGCCCCGCTCGGTCAGCTCGGCCTCGGAGAGGTCGCCGACCACGCGCAGCAGCTCGACCACGTCCTCCGCGTCGCGTGGGCGACGCTGCTCGGTCAGCCAGCGCAGCTGCCGCTCGGTTTCGGCCAGCACCACGGGGTCGAGCAGCTCCCGCAGGTCGACCCGGCCGAGCAGCTCGCCGAGCAGGGTCGAATCCAGCGCGAGCGCGGCGGCCCGGCGCTCGGCCAGCGGGGCGTCGCCCTCGTAGAGGAAGGCCCCGACGTAGCCGAAGAGCAGCGACCGGGCGAACGGCGACGGCTGGGGGGTCTCCACCTCGACCAGGCGCACCTTGCGGGCGGCCAGGTCGCGCATCAGCTCGGCCAGCGCGGGCTGGTCGAAGACGTCCTGGAGGCACTCCCGCGCGGCCTCCAGGGTGACGGGGAAGTCGGCGTACTCGCGGGCGACGTCGAGCAGTTGGGCGGCGCGCTGGCGCTGCTGCCACAGCGGCTGGCGGCGGCGCGGGTCGCGGCGGGGCAGCAGCAGTGACCGGGCGGCGCACTCCCGGAACCGGGAGGCGAAGAGCGCGGACGTGCCGACCGACTCCTCGACGAGCTGGACGATCTCCTCCGGCTCGAAGACCACCACGTCGGCCCCGGGCGGTTCGTCGGCCGTGTCGGGCAATCGGACCACGATGCCGTCGTCGGAGGGCATCACCTGGGCGTCCAGCCCGTAGCGCTCGGTGAGCCGCCGGCCGATCGCCAGCGCCCATGGTCCGTTGACCCGGGCGCCGAGCACGCTGTGCACCGCCAGCCGCCAGTCGCCCAGCTCGTCGCGGAACCGCTCGACCACCACCGTGCGGTCGTCGGGCAGGGATCGGGTGGCGGCGCGCTGCTCGCGCAGGTAGGCCATGAGGTTCCCCGCGGCCCAGTCGTCGAGCCCGCCGGCCCGCAGCGCGGCGATCGCCGCCCCGTCGTCCTGCCGCAGCAGGGCCCGGACCCGGGCGCCGATGGCTCGGCCCAGCTCGACGGGGCGGCCGAGCTGGTCGCCCTTCCAGAACGGCATCTTGGCCGCCTGCCCGGGCGCCGGGGAGACCAGCACCCGGTCGGGGGTGATCTCCTCGATCCGCCAGGACGACGAGCCGAGCAGGAAGACGTCGCCGACCCGCGACTCGTAGACCATCTCCTCGTCCAGCTCGCCGACCCGGGCCGCCCGCTCGGCTCCGGCCAGGAAGACTCCGAAGAGACCCCGGTCGGGGATCGTGCCGCCGCTGGTCACCGCGAGCCGCTGCGCGCCGGGGCGGCCGGTGAGCGTGTCGGTGGCGCGGTCCCAGACCAGCCGGGGCCGAAGCTCGGCGAACGCGGTGGACGGATAGCGGCCGGAGAGCATGTCGAGCACGGCGTGCAGCGCCGAGTCGGGCAGCTCGGCGAAGGGCGCCGCCCGGCGGACCAGCACGGCCAGGTCGCCGACCCGCCATGGCTCCAGCGCGACCATGGCGACGATCTGCTGGGCCAGCACGTCGAGCGGATTGCGGGGGTGGTGCAGCTCCTCGATGGCGCCGTCGGCCATCCGCTCGGCAACCACGGTGCACGACAGCAGGTCGCCCCGGTGCTTGGGAAAGACCACCCCACGGGAGACCGCGCCCACCTGGTGGCCGGCCCGGCCCACGCGCTGCAGCCCGGCGGCCACGCTGGGCGGCGCCTCGATCTGCACCACCAGGTCGACGGAGCCCATGTCGATGCCCAGCTCCAGGCTGGAGGTGGCGACCACGGCCGGTAGCTGGCCGGACTTGAGCGCCTCCTCGATGTGCTTGCGCTCCTCCCGGGAGACGCTGCCGTGGTGGGCGCGGGCGATCACCGGCGGCGCGCCGGACGCCCCGCCGGCCTGGGCCATCAGCTCCGCCGGCGCCCGGCCGACCCGCGGTGGTGGGGCGCCCGGATCGCCGCGCCGGGCGGGCCGCGCGGCCGTCGCGTCACCGGCCGGATCCTCGGCGGTCGCGCCATCGGCCCGATCCTCCGCGGCCAGCTCGTTGAGCCGGGCGCAGAGTCGCTCGGCGGAACGCCGGGAGTTGGTGAAGACGATTGTCGAGCGATGTGCCCTGACCAGGGAGAAGACGCGCTCCTCCACCGCCGGCCAGATCGACGCCCGCCGGGAGCCGAACCCACCGGGATCGTCCTGCGGCGACTCCTGCTCGTCGAGGCGGGTCATGTCCTCCACCGGGACCTGGACGCTGACCTCGATCGTCTTGGCGGCGGGCGGCGCGACCACGTCGACGGAACGGGCGCCGCCGAGGAACCGGGCGCAGGCATCGACGGGCCGGACGGTGGCGGAGAGGCCGATCCGCTGCGCCGGGGCGGCGAGCAGCTCGTCGAGCCGCTCCAGGGAGAGCGCGAGATGGGCCCCGCGCTTGGTGCCGGCCACCGCGTGCACCTCGTCGACGATCACGGTCTCGACGCCCCGCAGGGAGTCACGGGCGGCGGAGGTGAGCAGCAGGAACAGCGACTCGGGCGTGGTGATGAGGATGTCGGGCGGGGTGCGGGCGAAGGCCCGCCGCTCGTCGGCGGGGGTGTCGCCGGTGCGCATCCCGACGGTGATCTCCGGTGGGGCGACGCCGAGCCGGGTGGCGGCCTGCCGGATGCCCGTGAGGGGGGTGCGCAGGTTGCGTTCGACGTCGACCGCGAGGGCCTTCAGCGGGCTGACGTAGAGCACCCGGCACCGGTGCCGGGGATCGGCCGGGGCGGGCTCGCGGGCCAGCCGGTCGAGCGACCAGAGGAAGGCGGCAAGCGTCTTGCCCGAACCGGTGGGCGCCACCACCAGCGCGTTGCGCCCGGCCGCGACGGACTCCCAGGCGCCGGTCTGGGCGGTGGTGGGTGCGGCGAACGCGGCGCTGAACCATTCCCGGGTGGCCGCGCCGAAACCCGCCATCACATCCGTCACGCCATCCATCCTGCCCCGACCGTGTGACAATCGGGCCGCCATGCAGGGCCGATCTGCCGGATGATGGCAGATACGCGGTGGTTGTGCTGTTCGTTACGTTAAGTCTTACTTAACTGCTTGCTTGGGTAACACAACATAAAGTAACTTCACTCTGGGTGTCGACCGGGTGGAGGGGATCGGATGACCGTCGAGCAGCGGAGCTTCGAGCCCGGCACCGACGTGCTCATCCGAAAGGTCGACAGTCATCTCGCCGTCGTCCGCGCGGGCCTGTCCGGGCCGGAGTTGGAGCTGGCCGAGCGGCTCGCCGCCGCGCTCCGGGAGTTGGTGGTCTCCACCGCCCAGGCCAGCGCCGCCGATCGGGCCCAGGTTCGGGCCGCGGTGCACTACTTCGTGCTGCGCCGGGAAAGCCGGGGCCGCCTGCTGTCGGTGCGCTCCCTTGCCGCCGCCCACCGGGTGGTCAACAAGGTCGTGATCCAGCTCGGCCGTCCCGATCTGCTGGTGGAGCCCCGTCGCGACCGCCCGTCCCCGGACCCCGCCACCCCCACGACCGCCCTCCCCCCTGCCGGCATCCACGCGGCCGTCGTCCCCGCGGCCGTCGTCCCCGCCGCTGACGCCCCCGTCGCCTGACCCGCCTCCACCCCACAAAGGGCAACCCAGGCCCACCGGCACACCCCGGCCCCGCCGCGCCCGCACCCTCCCGGCCGCCGCCATCCCCACTCCCGCGATCTTGCACTTCGTGCCCCGCGGATGCCACGAATGACCCCTTTGCCCGGGCACAAAGTGCAAGATCGCGCGGGGGCGCGGGGGCGCGGGGGCGCGGGGGCGAGGGGGCGAGGGGGTGGGGAGAGGGAGGGGGAGGGATTGGGGGAAATTGGGGGGATTCGCGCAAAATGGCCCGCTGGGCGACGAACTGGCGTGTGATCGCATCAGGTGCCGTCCCACCTCCGGCGCGCGCCGCAGCAACCTCGACCGGGAGCGCGGGTGCTCGTACTGCTGATCCTCCACCTGGTGGCGGCCCTCGTGGCGCCGCTGCTCGTCCGGTGGTGGGGTCCGCGCGCCTGCTACCCGTTGGCGTTGGCGCCGGCGGCGGCGTTCGGCTGGGCGCTGGCCCGCACCCCCGCCGTCCACGACGGCGGCGCGGTCGTCGAGACGTACCCGTGGATCCGGCAGCTCGGGGTCGACCTGGCGCTGCGCCTGACCACCCTGTCCTGGCTGATGACCCTGCTGGTCGGCGGTGTCGGCGCGTTGGTCCTGGTCTACAGCGCCCGCTACTTCGGCCCGAAGCCGACCGGGGTGGCCCGGTTCGCGGCCGTGCTGGTGGCCTTCGCGGGGGCGATGCTCGGTCTGGTCCTCGCCGACGACGTGCTGCTGCTCTACGTCTGCTGGGAGCTCACCACGATCTTCTCGTACCTGCTGATCGGGCACAGCACCGAGCGGCGTTCCAGCCGGTGGGCGGCGGCGCAGGCGCTGACCGTGACCACGCTCGGCGGGCTGGCCATGCTGGTCGGGTTCATCATGCTGGGCGAGCACGCCGGCACCTACCGGTGGTCGGAGATCGCCGCCGGTCCACTGCCGGGCGGGGCGTACCTGGTCACGGCGGTCCTGCTGATCCTGACCGGGGCGCTGTCCAAGTCGGCGCTGCTGCCGTTCAGTTCCTGGCTGCCCGTGGCGATGGCGGCGCCCACGCCGGTGAGCGCGTACCTGCACGCCGCCGCGATGGTGAAGGCCGGCATCTACCTGATCGGGCTGCTCGCCCCGGTGCTGGCGAGCGCCGGCCCGTGGCGGCCGGTGGTGGTGGTCGCCGGCCTGGCCACCATGCTGACGGGCGGTTGGGCGGCGCTGCGGCAGACCGACCTGAAGCTGCTGCTGGCGTACGGCACGGTCAGCCAGCTCGGCCTGCTCGCGGTGGCGGTCGGGGCGGGCACCCCCGACACCGCCCTGGCCGGCGCGGCGATGCTGCTGGCCCACGCCCTGTTCAAGGCGCCGCTGTTCCTCGTCGTCGGCATCGTCGACCACGGCACCGGCACCCGCGACCTGCGGGAACTGTCCGGGCTGGGGCGCCGCGCCCCGCTGCTCGTCATCGTCTCGGTGCTCGCCGCCGCGTCGATGGCGGGCCTGCCGCCGCTTGTCGGCTTCGTCGCCAAGGAGGCGGTGCTGGCCGCCTTCACCGACCGGCCGGTCGTCCTCGCCGTGCTGGTGGTCGGCACCGCGCTCACCGTCGCCTACAGCGCCCGGTTCGTCTGGGGGGCGTTCGCCACCCGGCCGGGCGTGGAGCCGACCGTCCTGGGGCGGGTCCCCGCGTCGATGCTCCTACCACCGGCCCTGCTGGCCGTCGTCGGGCTGGTCGCCGGCCCGGCCGCCGGGATCCTCGACGGCCTGCTCCGCCCGTACGCCGAGCTGTTCGGCGTCGTCGGCGAGCACCTGGCGCTGTGGCACGGCCTCAGCCCCGCGCTCGGCCTCACCGCGCTCGCGGTGGCCGGCGGCGCGGCGCTGCACGCGCTGCGCGGCCCGCTCGCTCCGGCGCTGGCCCGGCTGCGCGCCCCGGTGGGCGGGAACCAGGGGTACGAGTGGCTCATCGGCCGCTTCGACCGGTTCGCCATCGAGGTCACCGGCGCCACCCAGCGGGGCTCCCTGCCCCAGTACCTCGGCGTGATCCTGGTCGTGCTCACCGTCGTGCCCGGCGGGGCGATGCTGGCCACCCGCCCGTGGCAGGACCGGATCGCCCTCTGGGACAGCCCGTTGCAGGTCGTGGTGGTGGCCGTGGTGACCGTCGCGGCGGTGCTCTCGATCGGCGCCCGCCGGCGGCTGACGGCGATGCTGCTGGTGGGCATGACCGGCTACGGCACCGCGATGCTCTTCGTGATCTACGGCGCCCCGGACCTGGCGCTGACCCAGTTCCTCGTCGAGACCGCGACCATCGCGGTGTTCGTGCTGGTGCTGCGGCGGCTGCCGGAACGGTTCTCGGCCCGCCCACGACGCAGCCGGTGGGTACGCCGCGCGATCGGGGCGGCCGCCGGCGTGGTGACCGGCGGGCTGGCCCTGACCGCCGCCTCGGCCCGGCAGGCGCCCACCATCTCCGACGCGTTCCCGGACCTGGCCCTCAACCAGGGGTACGGGCACAACGTGGTAAACGTGACCCTGGTCGACATCCGGGCCTGGGACACGATGGGTGAGTTGTCGGTCCTGGTGGTGGCCGCGACCGGCGTGGCCAGCCTGATCTTCCAGCGGTCCCGGACCGGGCCGCGCCCCCGCCGCCCCGAACCGTCGACGCAGGTCCAGCGGGCGGGCCACCCGGTCTGGCTGCGCGGCGGGGCCACCCTGCACGAGCGGCAGCGCTCGATCGTGCTGGAGGTGGTGACCCGGCTGGTCTTCCACACCGTGGTGGTCTTCTCCCTGTTCCTGCTCTTCTCCGGTCACAACGCGCCCGGCGGCGGTTTCGCCGGTGGCCTGGTGGCGAGCCTGGCGCTGGCCGTGCGTTACCTGGCCGGCGGTCGCTACGAGCTGGCCGAGGCCGCCCCGGTCGGCGCCGGCACGATCCTCGGCGCCGGCCTCTTCGTCTCGATCGGCACCGGGGTCGTCGCGCTGGCCGCCGGCGGATCGGTGCTCCAGAGCGCCCGGATCAACCTGTGGCTGCCGCTGGTCGGCGACTTCTACCTGGTCACGTCCCTCTTCTTCGACATCGGGGTCTACCTGGTGGTGGTCGGCCTGGTGCTCGACATCCTGCGCAGCCTCGGCGCCGAGGTGGACCGCAACATCGAGGCGGCCGGCGAGTCCGGTGGCGGGCTGCGGGTCGACCGGAACGGGGACCGGACGTGAGGACGGGCGTCGCGGGGCCGACGCTGGTGCTGGTCGTCGCCGCCGGGGTGCTGGTCGGCTGCGGGGTAACCCTGCTGCTGGAACGCAGCCTCAGCCGGATCCTGCTCGGCGTCATCATGCTCGGCAACGGGGTCAACGTGCTCATCCTGCTGGGCGGGCGCGCCGGGGCCGCCCCGATCGTCGGCACGGCGCCCACCGGCACCCTGAGCGACGCGCTGCCGCAGGCCATGGTCCTCACCGCCATCGTGATCACCTTCGGGTTGACCGCGTTCCTGCTGGCGGTGAGCTACCGCAGCTGGTATCTGACCGGCGACGACGAGGTGCCCGACGACATCGAGGACCGGCAGATCAGGCAGGCGGCCGAGCGCAACGAGGCCCTCGCCGCCGACCTCGGCGGCGAAGGCCCGAACGGCGACCCCGAGCAGGTGGACCCCGAGCCGCCGCGCCGGCCCCGGCCCGGGGGAGGCCCGGGATGACCGGGTACGCGGACCGGGGCGCCCGATGAGCAGGCTGTTGCCCCTGCCGGTGGTGGTGCCGCTGCTGGGCGCGGCGCTGACCCTGCTGCTGGCCCGGTGGCCGGGGGTGCAACGGGTGGTCAGTGTCACCTGCCTGAGCGCCACGCTGGCGGTGGCGGTGGCGCTGCTGGTGCAGGCGTACCAGCACGGACCCGTGGTGCTCCAGGTCGGCGGGTGGTCGGCGCCGGTGGGCATCGTGCTGGTCGCCGACCAGTTGGCCGCGCTGCTGCTGGTCGTCTCCTCGGCGGTGACCCTGTGCGTGCTGCTCTACTCCGTCGGCCAGGGGCAGGGGGACTTCGGCGAGACCGTTCCGGTGACCATCTACCACCCCACCTACCTGGTGCTGACCGCCGGCGTGACCAACGCGTTCCTCGCCGGCGACCTGTTCAACCTCTTCGTCGGCTTCGAGATCCTGCTGGCCGCGAGCTTCGTGCTGATCACCCTCGGCGGCACCGAGACCCGGATCCGCACCGGCTCGACGTACGTGGTGGTCAGCATCCTCTCCTCGATGGTCTTCCTCGCCTCGGTGGGCCTGGTGTACGCGGCCACCGGCACGCTGAACATGGCCCAGCTGGCGCACCGGCTGGACGCGCTGCCCGACGGCGTACGGATGAGCCTGCAACTGATGCTGCTGCTCGCCTTCGGGGTCAAGGCGGCGGTCTTCCCGCTGTCGGCCTGGCTGCCGGACAGCTACCCGACCGCGCCGGCCCCGGTCACCGCGGTCTTCGCCGGCCTGCTCACGAAGGTCGGCGTGTACGCGATCATCCGCACCGAGACGCTGCTGTTCCCCGGCGGCCAGCTCGCCGGGCTGCTGCTGGTGGTGGCCGGGTTGACCATGGTGGTGGGCATCCTCGGCGCGGTCGCCCAGTCCGACATGAAGCGGCTCTTCTCGTTCACCCTGGTCAGCCACATCGGCTACATGATCTTCGGGGTGGGGCTGAGCACCGTGGCCGGGCTCTCCGGCGCGATCTTCTACGTGGTGCACCACATCACCATCCAGACCACGCTGTTCCTGGTCGCCGGGCTGGTCGAGGAGCGGGCCGGCAGCACCGACCTGCGCCGGATCGGCGGGCTGGCCCGGGTGGCCCCGATGCTCGGCGTGCTCTTCTTCGTCCCGGCGATGAATCTCGCCGGCGTGCCGCCGTTCTCCGGCTTCCTCGGCAAGCTCGGCCTGCTCCAGGCCGGCGTCGCGGCCGGCGGGCCGCTGCCCGGGGCGCTCGTCGCGGCGGGGACGGTGACGAGCCTGCTCACCCTCTACGTGGCCTCCCGGGTGTGGAACATCGCCTTCTGGCGCGCCCCCCGGCTGGCCACGACCGAGCCGGTCGTCCGGCTGCCCGCGCTGATGGTGGGCGCGACCGTCGCGCTGGTCGTGCTCGGGCTGACGCTGACCGCCGTCGCCGGGCCACTGTTCGACGTCACCGCCGACGCGGCGGCGGACCTGCGCGAACGCACCCCGTACATCCGCTCCGTGCTGCCCGGCGGTGATCCGTGACCCCGGAATCCGGCTCGCCGCCGCGCGGCCGGGTGCGGCGGGACCGGCTGATCGCGTACGGCTGGCTGGTGCTGGCCTGGAACCTGCTCTGGGGCGACTTCTCCTGGGGCAACCTGGCGGCCGGGCTGCTCGTCGCCGGGGCGGTGCTGCTGTTCTTCCCGCTGCCGCCGGTCTCCTTCGGCGGCCGGCTGCGGCCCGGTGCGCTGCTGGTCTTCGCGGCGCGCTTCGTCGGCGAGCTGGTCAGCGCCAGCGTGCACGTCGCCGGGGTCGCGGTGCGGTTCGGCTACCAGCCCCGGGGCGCGATCATCGCGGTCCGGCTGCGCGTGCGCACCGACCTGAACCTGGCGCTCACCGCCGAGGCGATCTCGCTGGTGCCGGGCACGCTGATCGTCGAGGTGGACCGGGACGCCGGGATTCTCTACGTGCACGTCTTCGACGTGCACGGGCCGCAGGACCTGACCGGCAGCCGGCGGCGGATCCTCGCCGTCGAGCGGCGGCTGGTCCGCGCGGTCGGCTCCGCCGCCGAGGTACGCCAGGTGAGCACCGATCCCGTCGAGAGGGGACCCTGACCCGTGACCACGTTCCTCGCCGTCGTCCTGACCGCGTTGTTCTCGGTGACCGCGCTGCTCGCGCTGATCCGGCTCTACCGGGGGCCGTCCCTGATCGACCGGGTGGTCGCCGCCGACATGCTGCTCGCCACCATGGTGGGGGCGGTCGGCGCGGAGGCCGCGGTGAACCGGCACGCCACCACGCTGCCGGTGCTGGTGGTGCTGTCCATGCTCGGCTTCGTCGGGTCGGTGTCGCTGGTCCGCTTCGCCGTCCGCGAGGACGGGGAGGCCTGATGCCGGGCACCGTGGCCGACTGGCTCGCCAGCGCTTGCCTGGTGCTCGGCGCCCTGCTGAGCCTCGCCGCCGGGATCGGGGTGCTGCGCTTTCCGGGCACGCTGGACCGGATGCACGCCGCGACCAAGCCACAGGTGCTCGGCGTGCTGCTCCTGCTGGTCGGCCTGGCGCTGCGCTTGCGGACGCCCGCCGACCTGGGCATGGTGGCGCTGGTCGGGGTCTTCCAGTTGGCCACCGCCCCCGTCGCGGCGCAGATGATCGGGCGGGCCGCCTACCGCTCCGGCCGGGTGGACCCCGCCACGCTCGACGCCGACGAACTCGCCGGCCGCTGAGGCGTACGGCACCCTCCCGCAGCCGTTGGGCAGACACTCCGGTGCATCTCCGGCGAACGGGACGTGGTGGGGCCTTCCACACACCCTCAGCGAACATCCAGCCGATCTCGATAAAATGACCCGCATGATCGACTCTTCTGCCCAGGAGGGCAGCAGTAGCAAGCCGGGTCCTGCCCGGCGTATCCCGACCCCGACGTCCCCGGGAGCCCTGAGCGTCCCGTGTTGATCGTCGTTGGTCTTCTCTTCATCATCGTGCTGACCGCGGCCACGGGTTACTTCGTGGCGCAGGAGTTCGGCTACGTCGCCGTCGACAGGGGCAAGCTCAAGCAGCTCGCCGACGACGGTGACAAGGCCGCCGCCCGGGCGCTGGAGGTGACCGGACGGCTGTCGTTCATGCTCTCCGGCGCCCAGCTCGGCATCACCGTCACCGCACTGCTGGTCGGTTACGTCGCCGAACCGTTCCTCGGTGCCGGGCTGGCCGAGCTGCTCGGGGTCGCCGGTGTCTCCACGGCGGTCAGCCTGCCCCTCTCCGTCGCCCTGGCCCTGGTCATCGCCACCATCGTGCAGATGGTCCTCGGCGAGCTGGCCCCGAAGAACCTCGCCATCGCCCGGCCCGAGCCCCTCGCGAAGGCCCTGAGCCGCTCCACCCTGATCTACCTCAAGATCGCCGGTCCGCTGATCAAGCTCTTCGACCGGGCCGCGGTCCGGCTGCTCCGCCGCATCGGCATCGAGCCGATCGAGGAGCTGCCCAGCGGCGCCACCCCGGAGGACCTGGAACAGATCATCGCCGAGTCCCGCCAGGAGGGGCACCTGACCGCCGAGATGTCCACGCTCCTCGACCGGGGGCTCGACTTCCGCCAGCTGACCGCGGGCGAGGCGATGGTGCCCCGCGTCGACGTGCACACCGTACGCGCGCACGAGCCGGTCAGCCGGGTGGTCGAGCTGCTCGACACGGGCAAGTCCCGCTTCCCGGTGCGCGGCGCCGAGGGCGTCGACGACCTGGTCGGCGTCGTCGGCATCGCCGACGTGCTCGGCGTACCCCCGGAGCGGCGCGCGACCACCCCGGTCAGCGCCGTCGCCGGCCCGCCGCTCCTGGTGCCGGAGACGCTGCCGCTGCCGACGGTGCTGGACCGGCTCCGCTCCGGCCACCGCCAGCTCGCCTGCGTGGTCGACGAGTACGGCGGCTTCGCCGGCGTGATCACGCTGGAGGACATCGCCGAGGAACTCGTCGGCCCGATCCGGGACGAGGACGACCCGCCGGAGCGGGCCCCGGCCCGGCAGGAGGACGGCTCCTGGGTGGTGCCGGCGCGCTGGCGCATCGACGAGGTCGCCGACAGCACCGGCATCGCGCTGCCCGAGGCCCCGGAGTACGACACGCTCTCCGGCCTGGTCATGCGGGAACTGGGGCGGGTGCCCGAGGTCGGTGACCGGCTGGAGATCAGCCTGCCGGCCGACGGCGAGGACGGCGAGGTCGAGCCCCGTGCCCTCGTCGAGGTGCTGGCCGTCGACCGGCACGTGGCCGACTCCGTCCGGCTGCGGATCGCCGAGCCCGGGGAGGTGTCCGCATGAGCCCCGGAATCGCGCTCTTCACGTCGGTGATCCTGCTGGCGCTGAACGGCTTCTTCGTGGCCGCCGAGTTCGCCCTGGTGGCCAGCAAGCGCTACCGGCTGGAGCACGCAGCCGCCGGTGGCGGCCGGGCCGCCCGCGCCGCCCTGGAGGGCGTACGCGAGCTGTCGCTGATGCTGGCCGGCGCGCAGCTCGGCATCACCCTGTGCACCCTGGGGCTCGGCGCGCTCGCCGAACCGGCGATCGAGCACCTGCTCAGCCCGCTGCTGCACGCGGTCGGGCTGCCGGACGCCGCGAGCCACGTGATCGCGCTGATCTTCGCGCTCAGCGTCGTCACCTTCCTGCACCTGGTGGTCGGCGAGATGGCGCCGAAGTCCTGGGCGATCACCGACGCGGAGCGCTCGGCGGTGCTGCTGGCTCTGCCGTTCCGCGCCTTCGCGCGGGTCGCCCGGCCGGTGCTGTCGGTGATGAACGCGTTGGCCAACGCCATGCTGCGGCTGGTCAAGGTCAACCCGCAGGACCAGTTGGCCCAGGTGCACGGCCCGGACGAGCTGCGCATGCTGCTGGAACAGTCCCGCGAGCACGGGCTGCTGGGCGTCGAGCAGCACCAGTTGCTGACCAGCATGCTGGAGTTGCAGGGCACCACGGTGGCGCAGGTGATGGAACCGTTCGACCAGATGGTCACGGTCCACCGCGACGAGGGCGCCGACCGGATCGAGCAGGTCAGCCGGGACAGCGGTCGGTCGCGGCTGGCCGTGCTGGACGCGAACGGCGACGTCTGCGGTCTGGTGCACGTCCGGGAGGCGGTACGCGCCACCACCACGGGTCGTACGGCCACCGCCGGCGAGCTGATGACCAGCACCTTCACCCTGCCCGCCGCCATCTCGGTGACCGACGCGGTGGCGGAGATGCGGGCCCGGCAGTCCCAGCTCGCGCTGGTGCGCAACGGCGGCGGGCCGACCAGGCCGATCGGCTTCGTCGCGCTGGAGGACCTGTTGGAGGAGGTCATCGGCGAGTTCGACGACGAGACCGACCCGGTGCCGCGCGGGCGGCGGATGAGATGAGACCGGATGGGTGGCCGCTCTTCGCCGAAGTCGGGGCGGCCACCCGCCGGGTCCGCGAAGATGGGGGTGGCTCCACGCGCGAGGTCCGCGAATGGGGGTGGCTCCACGCGAGGCCCGCGGCATGGGGGTGACCCCAACGTGCTAGGTCCGCGACCATGGGGTGCCCCACGTGCGGGGCCCGCGTCGAACGGGGCGGTCCCGCCGGGCGGGGCGCGCGGGCGGCCGAGCCGACCCGGCGGTTGACGGGGGAGTGCCGTGCGGTTGACGGGGGTGTCACCGGAGTCCGGCTGGACCGGCCTGTCCGTGCGGACGGCCCTGGCCAACCCGAGCACCCGCCCGGGGCTGCGGTTGCCGGGGCGGGTCACCGTGATCGCCGGCTCCACCGACGTACCGGTGCTGCACGTCCGGCTCGGCCTGGTCACCACGGCCGAGCCGGACGACCCGGAGGCACCTCGTCGCCTGGTGCAGTTCCACGAGGCGACGGTGGCCGACAGCTTCGTGCTGCGGGCCGGGCGGGGCCGGTCGATTCCGTTCGAGTTCCCACTGCCGTGGGAGACCCCGGTGACCATCCTGGGCGGGGTGCCCGTGCTCAGCCTGCGGATGGGACTGCGTACGGAGGTGGCGGTCGAGCCCCGGCTCGACCAGGGCGCGATGGTGCCGGTCTTCGTCCACCCGCTGCCCACCCAGGCGCACATCCTGGGGGCCCTCGACACGCTCGGCTTCAGCCTGCGCCAGGCGGGCCTGGTCGACGGTCGGCTGCCCGCGGTGGCGCAGACCCTGCCGCTGCACCAACGCCTGGGCTACTGGGTGGCGCCGCTCTACGCCGGGCCGATCACCGAACTTGAGCTGATCTTCGTCGCCGACCCGGCCGGCCTGGAGATCATCTTCTGGATGGACCGGCGGCTGGCCCTGGCCGGGATCACCCACCAGAGCATCAGCCGGTTCCGGGTCTGGCACGTGGGCGCCGACCGGCGGGACTGGGTCGCGACCGTGGACGGCTGGCTGCGCGAGGCGATCAACCGGCACGCCGCTGCCGCCGCCCACGCCGACTGGTCCGCGACCATCTCCGAGTCGGCGCACGTCAGCCGCCCGCCGGACGAGCCGATCCGCCCCGGCTTCGGCCTGGGCGGCACGGCCGGCGGAGCCGGCGTCGGCGGCTCCGGCGACGGCACCTAACCCCCACCCTCCGCCCCCCACCCTCCCGCCCCACCCTCCCGCCCTCCCGGTCCCCTCGGCCCTCTCGCCCGCGATCTTGCACTTTGGGCCCTCACTAAAGGGACTTACCGCCCATAACGGGGGTCAAAAGTGCAAGATCGGCGCTGACGGGGGCCGAAAGTGCAAGATCGCGGGGCGGGGCGGGGCGGGGCGGGTGGCGTGGGAGGGAGGGAGGGGGGCAGGGGAAGGCGGGAGTGAGTGGGGGTCAGACCGAGGCGGTGGCCAGTTTGATGCTGAAGCCGAGGAAGAGGGCGGCGACGGCGGTGGTGGCGCCGGCGGCCATCCGGCGGCGCCGGCGGAACTGGGCCGCCAGGAACGTGCCCGCGAAGATCAACGCCGTCAGGTAGAGCGCGCTGGTGGCCTGGGCGATCAGCCCGAGCAGCAGGAACGACAGGGCCGGCCAGGCGTAGCCCGGGTCCACGAACTGGATGAAGAACGAGACGAAGAAGAGGATCGCCTTCGGGTTGAGCAGGCTGATCACCAGCGCCTTGCGGAACGGGCTGCGCATCGCCGCCGGCTCCGCGGCGTCGATGAGCCGCGGCGTGGTCGGGTCGTTGCGCGTCCGCCAGCGTCGCCACGCGCCGCGCAGCATCGTCAGCCCCACATAGCCGAGGTACGCGGCGCCGACGTACTTGATCATGAGGAAGATCGGCGGGTACGCCCTGACCAGCGACGCCACGCCGGCGGCGGAGAGGAACATCAGCACCCCGTCGCCGACGAAGACCCCGGCGGCGGCCCGGTAGCCGGCCGGCACGCCCCGCTGCGCGGCGGTGGAGAGCACGAAGAGTGAGTTGGGCCCGGGCAACAGAACGATTGCCACGGTGCCCAGGACGTACGTCCAGATGTCGGTGATGCCCAGCACGCCCGCCATCATGGGGCCGCCGGTGCCGCCCGGCGAAGCTTTTCCCGCAGCGTGACCTGTGCGTTCGGCCACTCGTCGATGGTCATCGAATACTGCACGGTGTCCCGCCACGAGCCGTCCGGCCGGATCTTGTGCATTCGCAACACCCCCTCGCGGGTCGCGCCGAGGCGCTCGATCGCCCGCTGCGAGCGCTCGTTGCGGATGTCGGTGTGCCAGACCACCCGCGCCGCGCCCAGTTCCTCGAAGGCGTGGGTCAGCAGCAGCAGCTTCGCCTCGGTGTTGATCCCGGTACGCCACCACGGCCGGCCCAGGAACGTGTACCCGATCGCCACGGCGCGGCGCTCCGGGTCCACCTCGTAGAAGGAGGTGGTGCCGACCACCGCCCCGGTCACCGCGCAGCGCTGGACCCACGGCACCCGCTCGCCCCGCCGGTGAGCGGCCAGCGCCGCGCCGATCTGGGCGCGCATCCCGGCCGGGTCGACCGGTGCCGGGCTGCCCAGGTGCCGCCAGACCTCCGGGTCGGCGGTCGCGGCGTGCAGCTCGTCGGCGTGGGCCAGGTCGAGCGGCTCCAGCAGCACGTGGTCTCCGCGCAGCACCGCCGGGTCGAGCCACGGCGAGGTCTCCTGACGCAGGTACGCCGGCACCGGCGCGGTCACGCCGGCGTCGGGTTCGGGCAGCCCGGCGGTCAGCCGCAGTGGCAGTACCCCGGCCCAGTGCGGCAGGTCCAGGTCGGCGGGCTCCTCGCGTACGCCGCCGGTGCGGGTGCGGACCGACACCTCGCGCAACGGCAGGGCCAGTACGGCCGTCTCGGCCAGCTCCCGGCGCGACGGCGGGCGGCTGTCGGCGCTGCGCCCGGTGCCGACCTTCTCCACCAGGGCGGTCAGCATCCGGAGCTTCTCCCGGTCGTCGGTGACCAGCCGCGCGGTGCCGTGCGCGACCACCGAGCGGTAGTTGGCGCTGTGGTGGAACTGCGAGCGACCGTAGACGAGGCCGTCGAGCAGGGTGACCGCGACGCAGACCGGCAGCCCGTCGCCCCGGGCGGCGAGCAGCGGCCGGCTGCCGGTGGAGCCGTGCAGGTAGAGGGTGTCGTCGATGCGGACGTGCAGGGTCGGCAGCACCCGGGGCTCACCGCCGACGGTGAACCCGAGCGCGCAGTCGTACGCCTCGTCGAGGATCGCGTGGGCGGCCCCGGTGTCGTAGCTCATCCGTTCCCGGGAGCGGCTGGCGGTGGTCCGGTCGGTGGGTGCGTACATCGTTCGACCTTTGTTCTAGTACAATCCCTGATTTGTGTCAGCACGCTATCAGGCCACCGGTACGACGGCCGCCGGGATTTCGGCCAGCATCGAGTCGGGCATCCGCTCCGCCGCCCTCGTTCCCGGTGACACGTTGCCGCCGGTGCGGGAGCTCGCCGCCCAGCTCGCGGTGAGCCCGGCCACCGTCGCCCGGGCCTACCAGGACCTGCGCCAGCGAGGGCTGGTGGTCACCGCCGGCCGGCACGGCACCCGGGTCCGGCCCCGACCGCCGGTGGCGGCCCGCCGTTCCGCCCTGCGCCCGCTGCCCGCCCCCGGCCTGCGCGACCTCTCCCGGGGCGAGCCGGACGTGCGGCTGCTGCCACCGCTGGGGACGCACCTGGCCGCCCTCGCCGTGGAGGCCGGCTCGCCGGTCGGCTACTCCGCCGCCGGGGTGCTGCCCGAACTGGCCGAGGCGGCCCGCGAGCGGCTGGCCGCCGACGGCGTACCGGCCCGGGACCTCACCATCACCGGCGGCGCGCTGGACGGCATAGAGCGGCTGCTCGGCGCGCACCTGCGACCCGGCGACGCGGTCGCGGTGGAGGACCCGGGCTGGGCCAACCTGCTCGACCTGGTCGCCGCGCTCGGGCTGCGGCCGATCGGCGTACCGGTCGACGACGACGGCCCGCTCACCGGCGGGGTCCGGGCCGCGCTCGCCGCCGGTGCCCGGGCGCTGATCGTGACCAGCCGGGCGCAGAACCCCACCGGCGCGGCGATCTCGGCCGAGCGGGCGGGGGAGCTGCGCGCCCTGCTCGCCGGCCGGTCCGACCTGCTGCTGATCGAGGACGACCACGCCGCCGAGCTGGCCCGCGTACCGCTGCATCCGCTCGTCGGGGCGACCCCGACGTGGGCCTTCGTCCGCTCGGTGAGCAAGCCCTTCGGCCCCGACCTGCGGCTGGCGGTGCTGGTCGGCGACGAGACCACGGTGGCCCGGGTGGCCGGCCGGGCCCGGGTCGGCGCCGGCTGGGTCTCCACCGTGCTGCAACGCCTGGTCCTGGCGCTCTGGCGGGACCCCGCCGTGGCCGGGCTGGTGGACCGCGCCGCCGGCAGCTACGAGCGGCGGCGCGGGGCGCTGGTCGACGCGCTCGCCGGCCACGGCCTCGTCGCCCACGCGCGCAGCGGCATCAACGTCTGGCTGCCGGTCGACGACGAGACCAGCGTGCTGACCGCGCTGCGTGACGCCGGCTGGGCGGTCGCGCCCGGCGCGCTCCACCGGATCGCCGGCCCGCCGGGGCTGCGGATCACCGTCAGCGGGCTGGACGAGCCGGAGATCCCGGCGCTGGCGGCGGCGGTGGCCCGGGCGGTCCGCCCCGTCCAGCCCGGCGGCTTCACCGCCTGACCGTGGCCGTGCCGACGGCCGACCGGCGGGCCCCCGCGCGTGTTTCCGACCACACCGGGTAGAAAAGTCGCCATGGCCGAGCAGACGCAGACCGAGACCGCGCCGGGCGCGCAGAAGTTCATCCCGCCGGGGGCCGACACCCTCGACGACCTGCGGGCCGCCGCTGCCGGCTGCCGGGGCTGCGAGCTCTACCGGGACGCGTCGCAGACCGTCTTCGGCCGCGGCGACGCCGGCGCCCGGCTGGTCTTCGTCGGCGAGCAGCCCGGCGACATGGAGGACCAGAAGGGCCTGCCGTTCGTCGGCCCCGCCGGCCGGCTGCTGCGCCGGGCCGTCGACGACGCGGGGCTCGACCCCCGGCACATCTACCTCACCAACGCGGTGAAGCACTTCCGTTTCGAGCAACGCGGCAAGCGGCGCATCCACCAGACCCCGGACCGGGTGCACATCACCGCCTGCCGGCCCTGGCTGGTGGCCGAGTTCGCCCAGCTGCACCCGGAGGTCGTGGTGGTGCTCGGCGCCACCGCCGCGAAGGCCCTGCTCGGCCCGACGTTCCGGGTCACCCGGCAGCGGGGCGAGCTGCTGCCCTGGCCGCAGGCGGCCCAGCACCCGGAGGACTTCCGGCGGGTGCCGGTGGACGCGAGGGGCGGCGTCGCCGACGCGCCACCGGCGCGGCTGCTGGCCACCATCCACCCGTCCGCCGTGCTGCGCGCCGACGACCAGGACAGGGCGTACGAGGGGCTGGTCGCCGACCTCGCGGTGGTCGCCCGCGCCCTCGCCGGCTGAGCGGCCGGTCCCGGCTCGGCGGCCCTGGGTGGGGCGGATCCACAGCGGCGCGACCGAGATCATCGGCCGGGGCCCCGCCTGTAGGGAAACCGACTGCCCGGGCCCGGGGCGGGTGCGCGAGGATGGGCCAGAAACCACCCTGACCTGGAAGGATCCGCTGATGGCCACCGAGCTCGTCGCGCCGCTCGCCGGGCCCGGTGTCGCGCCGATCCAGCGGCGTACCCTGCGGCTGCTCTTCGGCACCCAGATCGTCGGCGGGATCGGGGTGACCATCGGCGTCGCCGTCGGGGCGCTGCTCGCCTCCGCCGTCGCCGGCACCGCCGTCGCGGGTCTGGTGAGCAGCGCCGCCGTGGTGGGCGGTGCGCTGCTCGCCGTGCCGATCACCCGGATCATGGCCGGCCACGGCCGGCGGCCGGGCCTGGTCGTGGCCTACCTGACCGGCGCGGCCGGCGGCGGGCTGGTCGTCCTGGCCGCGGTCACCCGCTCGGTCCCGCTGCTCTTCCTCGGCATGCTCCTCTTCGGTGGGGGCAGCGCGGCCAACCTCCAGGCCCGCTACACCGCGGTGGATCTCGCCGCCCCGGCGCGCCGGGGCCGGCAACTCTCGTTGATCGTCTGGGCGACCACCATCGGTGCCGTCGCCGCGCCGAACTTCGCCGCGCTCGCCGACCGCGTCACCAGCGGCTGGGGCCTGCCGGCGCTGGCCGGCCCGTTCGCGTTCAGCGCCGTCGCGTTCGTGCTGGCCGGCGGGGCGATCCTGGCGTTGCTGCGACCGGACCCGCTGCTCACGGCACGCCGGCTGGCGGCGGCCACCGTCGCGGCCGGCAGCCCGCCGGCGCCGCCCGCCCGGCACGGTGCGGGCATGCGGGCCGCCTGGGCGGTGGTACGCGTGCTGCCCGCCGCCCGGCTCGGCATCGTCGCGGTGGCGGTCGGCCACCTGGTCATGGTCGCGGTGATGGTGATGACCCCGGTGCGCCTGCACGAGTGGCACGACGACGCCGACGTGCTGCGGGTGGTCGGACTCGTGCTGAGCCTGCACATCGCCGGCATGTACGCCCTCGCCCCTCTGGTGGGTTGGCTCACCGACCGGGCCGGCCGCCGCGTGGTGATCCTCGGCGGCGTCGGCCTCCTGCTCGCGGCGTGCGCGGTCGCCGGCACCGCCGGGCACCACACGGCCCGGCTCTCGGTCGGGTTGTTCCTGCTCGGCCTGGGTTGGTCGGGGACGATGGTCGCCGGCTCCACGCTGCTGTCGGAGTCGGTGCCGGTGGGGGTCCGGCCGAGCGTCCAGGGGCTCTCCGACCTGACCATGGGACTGGCCGGCGCCGCCGCCGGGGCGGTCAGCGGGTTCGTCGTGGAGGCGGCCGGATATCCGGTCCTCACCATGCTCGCGGCGGTCGCGGTGGTGCCCCTGGTGACGCTAGCGTTGCGGCCGGTGCCGGCGGGTGCACCGGACGAGGAGGAGTGATCACGTGCGGTTGACCGACTTCTGGGCCCGGCTGGAGGAGGCGTTCGGCCCCGGCTACGCGGCCAGCATCGCCCGCGACCAGGTGCTCTCCCAGCTCGGTGGCCGGACCGTCGAGCAGGCCCTGGCGTCGGGTGAGCAGACCCACGTGGTGTGGCGCGCGGTCTGCGCCGCCTATCCCGACCGGGTGCCCGCGCGGTTGCGCTGAGCAGCGGTTGCGCCGCTTCCGCGTGTCGCTTGCCGGCTCGTACACCTGTTCGGCTATTGTCCACAGCGGGGTGCTTGTCCACAGCTCACGGCCGGTCGGCTGGTTTTCTGTCGGACCCAGCGCCTAGCGTGTCCGCGTGACGCGAAGCTCAGGAAAGACGCCGGCGAAGGCAGGGGTGGCAAACATGGCCGCAGGGCCCGACCGGGAGAAGGCACTCGACCTTGCTCTCGCTCAGATCGACAAGCAGTTCGGCAAGGGTTCGGTGATGCGACTGGGGGAGCGGCCGGTCGTCCAGACCGCCGTCATCCCCACCGGGTCGATCGCGCTCGACGTGGCGCTCGGCGTGGGCGGCCTGCCGCGCGGCCGGGTCGTCGAGATCTACGGGCCGGAGTCCAGCGGTAAGACCACTGTCGCGCTGCACGCGGTGGCCAACGCCCAGCGGGCCGGCGGCATCGCCGCCTTCATTGACGCCGAGCACGCGCTCGACCCGGAATACGCGAAGGCCCTCGGCGTCGACACCGACGCGATGCTGGTCTCCCAGCCCGACACCGGCGAGCAGGCGCTGGAGATCACGGACATGCTGGTCCGCTCCGGCGCGCTCGACATCATCGTGATCGACTCGGTGGCCGCGCTGGTGCCGCGCGCCGAGATCGAGGGCGAGATGGGCGACAGCCACGTGGGTCTCCAGGCCCGGCTGATGAGCCAGGCGCTGCGGAAGATCACCGGTGTGCTCAACAACACCGGCACCACGGCGATCTTCATCAACCAGCTCCGCGAGAAGATCGGTGTGATGTTCGGCAGCCCCGAGACCACCACGGGTGGTCGGGCGCTGAAGTTCTACGCCTCGGTCCGGCTCGACGTGCGTCGCATCGAGAGCCTCAAGGACGGCACCGACGTGGTCGGTAACCGCACCCGGGTCAAGGTCGTGAAGAACAAGGTCGCCGCTCCGTTCAAGCAGGCCGAGTTCGACATCATGTACGGCAAGGGCATCTCCCGCGAGGGCTCGCTGATCGACGTCGGCGTCGAGCAGGCGATCATCCGCAAGTCCGGCGCCTGGTACACCTACGACGGCGACCAGCTCGGCCAGGGCAAGGAGAAGGCCCGCGAGTTCCTCCGGGAGAACCCGGACGTCGCCGCCGAGATCGAGAAGAAGATCCTGGAGAAGCTCGGCGTCGGGGTCGGCGCAGGCGACGCCGCCGGTGGCCCGGAGCTGCCGCCGGTCGACTTCTGACCGGTCCCTGACCCGTGGCAGGACGACGCGCCCGCACGGGCCGGGGCTGGGACGCCAGCCCCGCCCGCGCGGGTGACGACAGCACGCCCCGGCCCCGTCGCGCGCGGCGCGGCCGGGCCGGGGAGACCGACCCCGAGGCGCCCCCGGCCCCACCGCGCGACGAGGCGGAGGTGGCTCGGGAGATCTGCCTGCGTCAGCTCGCCGTCCGGCCCCGCACCCGGGCCGAGTTGGCCGCGGCGCTGACGAAGCGGGGGATCTCCGACGAGGTCTCGGCGGAGGTGCTCGACCGCTACGACGAGGTCGGCATCATCGACGACGCCGCCTTCGCCCGGGCCTGGGTGTCCAGCCGGCACTCCGGCCGGGGCCTGTCCCGGCGGGCGCTCGCCAACGAGCTGCGCCAGCGCGGGGTCGACGGGGAGGTCGCGAGCGAGGCCCTCGGCGAGCTCGACGAGGAGACCGAGGCCGAGACCGCGCGTGCCCTGGTCGAGCGGAAGCTGCGCACCGCCCGCGGCGAGCCGGACGCGGTCTTCCGGCGGCTGGTGGCCATGCTGGCCCGCAAGGGCTATCCGCCCGGTGTGGCGATCCGGGCGGTGAAGGACGCACTCGCCGCGCAGAGCGCCGAGGCGGCCGAGTTCGCCGAGCAGATCGACGCCGACGCACTCGCCGACGCCGAGGGCGAGCTCGACCGGGACAGCCGCTCCGCCGGGTGAAGCGGGCGGCGCACGCAGCGGGCCTTCCGCGCGGACGGCGTACCGGGGCGGGGCTGCCTGACCCCTGGGACGGAGAGGAGACAGCCGTGTTGAAGGCGTGCCTCAACGGTGCCCGTGGGCCTGCCGAGCATCCGGCGGTGCCGGTCACCCCGGCCGAGTTGGCGGCCGACGCGGCCCGCTGCGCCGGGCTCGGTGCCGGGGCGGTGCACGTGCACCCCCGGGACGACACGGGCCGGGAGTCGCTGCACCCGTCGGTGATCGCCGCCGCGCTGGCGGCGATCCGGGCTGCCTGCCCGGGGTTGCCGGTCGGGGTGAGCACCGGGGCCTGGATCGAGCCGGAGCCGGCCGCCCGGGTGGCCGCCGTGCGGGCCTGGACGGTGCTGCCGGACTTCGCCTCCGTCAACGCGCACGAGCCGGGTGCCGAGGCGGTGGCGGCGGCGCTGCACGAGCGGGGCGTGCTGGTCGAGGCGGGCCTCTGGACGGTCGACGCGGTCGAGGCCTACGCGCGCTGGCGGGTGCCGGCCGGGCGGATCCTCGTGGAGTGCATGGCCGACGATCCGGCGGTGGCGCTCGCCGACGCCGACGCGATGCTGGCCGCGTTGGCCGCACCACTCGGGACGGCGGTGCCTGCCGGGACGGTGGTGCCCGGTGAGACGGCGGTGCCCGCTGGGACGGCGGTGCCTGCCGGGACGGTGGTGCCCGGTGGGACGGTGCCTGCTGGGGCGGCGGTGCCAGCCAGGTCACTGGTGCCTGCCGGGATGGCGGTGCCGGTGCTGCTGCACGCCGAGGGCCCGGCCACCTGGCCGGTGTTGACCGAGGCGGTGCGGCGGGGGTTGTCCCGCCGGATCGGGCTGGAGGACACGCTTCTGCTCCCCGCCGGCGTCGTGGCGGCGGACAATGCGGCCCTCGTGGCGGCGGCGGTGACGGCCGGGGCGTGACGCCTGCCACGCCCTCCCACGGATGATGTCCGGGCAGAGCCGCGGCGACTTCCCGGCGAGGCCACGATGCCCGCGACCGCCGCCCCCCGGCCGGGAGAATCGGCGGCACGGCGAACCGCCCGGCGATGCGGATGCAGGATCAAGATCGTGCTTGATCCAGGATGTAGTGCCCATCTTGGCGACTGGATGCCACTCGATCCAGGAACGAGCACGATCTTGGGCCCCGGTTGCGTCCACATCGGCAAGAGCGTGACCTGAAAGTCCGTCCCGAAGCCGCCATGGTGGTGGTGGATTGTGTAGCGGAGCGTCACCACGATGTGTGGCAGGGATTACGAGTGAGACAGGAGCATCGAGTCGGCGAGCCCCGGCCACCCGGGTGGGGGAAGGACCCAGTGCGATGCCGTCGCAGTCGAAGCGGCAGGCCCGGAACTCGACGGGCGGTGGGGCCGCACCCGACAGACCGGGTGGTCGTGCGGCGGGTGGTGTGGGCTGGGCAGACGATTGGCGGCCGGTCGCCGAGTCGCCTCGTTTGTCCCCCGATGTCCGAGCGTTGGGCAGCAATGCGTGACGCGACAACTTCTCTCCGTTCGGGGGGTTTGATCATGAGTTCTTGACCTGAGCGCCCCGGGAGACCTAGCCTCGCCATACAGGCTCACATTGCCCGACCAGCGCAGGCTAAGCGCACAACATAGATCGCGTAACAGAACTGCAACACTTTGACCGAGGTGATCGGTCACTGGCGACAGCCTCGGACAGGCCGGTCCGAGGGTGGCGCGACAACTGCACCCGGCCGTCGGCGATGCCCCAGCGAGGGGGCACCGCCGACGGAAGCTACCCCATGGCCAGCCGCTCCGGTCGGGCGTCCACAGCCGCAGGGTGCGTGCCATCGGCACGGTCGCTGCGGTCTCGACGTTCAGGGGAGGCGGCCATGGCTAGGCGGCGCAGGTGCACCGGGGTGCCGACATGAGCGGCCTGAGCGGCGGGCCCGTCCCCGGGGCGACCGGGCGGGGCGGTGCGCCGGCATGAACGGTTTCGACGTGGTGATCCTCGCCGTGGTGCTGGTCCTGACCGCGGTCGTGCTCGGGGCGGTGCTGCTCGGCGTACGGGCGCTGCGCCGGCTCGGCTCGGCGCCGGCACCCGAGGATCCCGCCTTCATCGCCGAGAAGGACCGCCAGGAGCAGTCCCTCGCGGCCCTGCGCACCGCCGCCGACGAGGTCAACAGCACGATCGACGTGGCGAAGTCCGCCGCCGCGGCGGCCCGCACCGAGGCGGCCGCCGCCAAGGCCGAGGCGAAGGCGGCCCGGGCCGAGGCCCGCCGGGTGCTCGACGACGCCCGGGCGGAGGCCGACACCGTCCTGGAACGGGCGCACAAACAGGCCGAGGCCGACGCGGAGCAGTTGCGGGCCACCGCCCGGCGCAGCGGTGAGCGGGAGGTCGCGGTGCTCGCCGCCACCACCCGGGAGCAGGCGGCCGAGGTGGAGCGCCGAGCGGCCCGGATGGACGAGCGCGAGCGCCTGCACACCGAGGAGGTGGAGCGGCTCGCCGAGCGGGAGCGGCAGCTCACCGCCGCCAACGCGGCCCTGTCGGCGCGCGAGGCCGCGCTCAACCAGCGCGAGGCCGAGCTGGCCGAGGGCGAGGAACAGCGGCGCCGTGAGCTGGAGCGGGTCGCCGGGCTCACCGCCGACACGGCCCGGGCGGAGCTGGTCGAGGCGATCGAGGTCCAGGCGAAGCGCGAGGCCGCGCTGCTGGTCCGGGACATCGAAGCCGACGCCCGTGGCACCGCCGAGCAGCGGGCCCGGCACATCGTCGTCGACGCCATCCAGCGGGTCGCCAGCGAGCAGACCGCGGAGAGCGTGGTCAGCGTCCTGCACCTGCCAGGCGACGAGATGAAGGGACGGATCATCGGCCGGGAGGGCCGCAACATCCGCGCCTTCGAGTCGGTCACCGGCGTCAACCTGATCATCGACGACACCCCCGAGGCGGTGCTGCTCTCCTGCTTCGACCCGGTGCGCCGGGAGGTCGGCCGGCTGACCCTGGAGAAGCTGGTCCTGGACGGGCGGATCCATCCGCACCGCATCGAGGAGGTCTACGACCTGGCCCGGCACGAGGTGGAGCAGCTCTGCCAGCGGGCCGCCGAGGACGCCCTGGTCGAGGTCGGCATCACCGAGATCCACCCGGAGCTGGTCACGTTGCTCGGCCGGCTGCGCTACCGGACGTCGTACGGGCAGAACGTGCTCAAGCACCTGGTGGAGACCGCGCACATCGCCGGCATCATGGCCGCCGAGTTGCGGCTCGACGTGCCGACCATCAAGCGCTCGGCGTTCCTGCACGACATCGGCAAGGCGCTCACCCACGAGGTGGAGGGCAGCCACGCCATCATCGGCGCCGACCTGGCCCGCAAGTACGGCGAGAGCGAGGACGTCGTCCACGCCATCGAGGCGCACCACAACGAGGTGCCGCCGCAGACCATCGAGGCCGTCCTCACCCAGGCGTCCGACGCCTGCTCCGGTGGCCGGCCGGGGGCCCGGCGGGAGAGCCTTGAGGCGTACGTCAAGCGGCTGGAGCGGATCGAGGAGATCGCGGCCGGCAAGCTCGGTGTGGAGAAGGTCTTCGCCATGCAGGCGGGCCGGGAGATCCGGGTGATGGTCAAGCCGGACGACGTCGACGACATCGGCGCCGCCGTGCTGGCCCGCGACGTGGCCAAGCAGATCGAGGAGGAGCTGACCTACCCGGGGCAGATCCGGGTGACCGTGGTCCGCGAGTCCCGGGTCACCGAGATCGCCCGCTGACGGCGACGACACGAAGGGCCGGCCCGATCGTCGGGCCGGCCCTTCGTCGTCAGTGCCGGGGATCAGGCGGCGCCGGTGCCCTCCGCCTGCGCGGTGAGCGCCGCCGGGGGTGGGTTCTGGGCCGGGGTACCGGCGGTCTTGCGGCCCCGGGAGAGCCGGTGCTGGACGTACTGGGCCAGCTTCGACAGCGAGTAGTTCACCAGGATGAACAGCACCGCGATCACGATGTAGACCTGGATCGGGTTGTCCAGCGCGCCGATGATCTGCTTGCCGATGTTCAGGGTCTCCTCGTAGCTGATGATGAAGCCGAGCGAGGTGTCCTTGAGTACCACCACGAGCTGGCTGATCAGCGCCGGCAGCATGATCCGGAACGCCTGCGGCAGCAGGATCATCCGGGTGGTCTGCGACGGGGAGAGACCGATCGCGGAGGCCGCCTCAGCCTGCCCGCCGGGCAGGCCCTCCATGCCGGAGCGGAGGATCTCGGCGATCACCACCGAGTTGTAGATGGTCAGGCCGATGACCAGGTACCACAGGGTGTCGAACGAGACGCCGAACTCGGGGAAGCCGCGGGCCACGAAGAAGATCGTGATGACCACGGGCAGGCCCCGGAACACCTCGACGCAGACCCGGGTGAGGCCCGACAGGAACAGGCTCAGCCCGCGCAGCAGGTACGCCAGCGGCGTGGCGAACCCGGTGAACCGGCGCCGGGTCAGGCTCTTGAGCTGGATCCGCAGCACCGCGAGCAGGGTGCCGACCACCAGCGAGCAGACGATCGCCAGGGCGGCGGCGGTCAGCGTGTTCTTGAAGCCGGTGCCGATCCGCTTCCACACCAGCGAGAAGTTCTCGTTGGAGGGATCGATCAGCGGCCCCCACAGCTCCATCGAGAACTGGCCCTTGTCGTTCAGCGGCCGGTAGATCAGGAAGTACGCGCCGACGAGCAGCAGTACGGTCGCGACCGCGCTGCCGATCAGGGTGAGCCGGCGCTGGCGGG
This sequence comes from Micromonospora sp. NPDC047074, assembly GCF_040643815.1. Classification (NCBI taxonomy): domain Bacteria; kingdom Bacillati; phylum Actinomycetota; class Actinomycetes; order Micromonosporales; family Micromonosporaceae; genus Micromonospora; species Micromonospora sp. NPDC047074. The sequence continues at coordinate 91,759 of NZ_JBEYVB010000019.1, read as the reverse complement.
GGCCGGGGACGTCGTAGAGGACGCTCTGCTGGCTCATCGGGCCACCGCCTGCCGCTTCTCGATCCGGTCGAGGAGTGCGCCGAGGGGGACGGTCATGATCAGGTATCCGATCGAGATGCCGATGGCGACGGGGACGAAGGCGTAGCCCTCGGCCGAGGTCAGCTGGTCGGCGGTCTGCGAGAGGTCGCCGACCACCCCGAAGAAGCCGACCAGGGCGGAGTTCTTGATCATCGCGATGATCACCGACCCGAGCGGCACCACCGAGGCCTTCCAGGACTGCGGCAGCACCACGTAGCGCAGGTTCTGGCCGAAGGTCAGCCCCAGCGACCGGGCGGCCTCCGCCTGGCCGGCGGGCACGGCGTTCACCCCGGAGCGCAGCGCCTCGCAGACGAACGCCGCCGTGTAGAGCACCAGCGCGATCAGCGCGAACCGGAAGTACGGCAGGTCCGTGTCGAGCCGGCTGAACACCGCGTCCAGGCCGGGGACGCGCAGGAAGTCGGCGTTGGAGCCGAGTGCCGGCAGGCCGAACGCGGCGAAGAACATCACCACGGTCAGCGGCATGTTGCGGAAGATGTTGACGTAGCCGGTGCCGAGCGCCCGCAGCGGCGGCACCGGGGAGATCCGCAGCACCGCCACGATGGCGCCCAGGATCAGGGCGCCGATCGCGGCGAGTACGCAGATCTGGAGGGTGAGCCAGAAACCACCCGCGAAGACGTCGAACTTGTCGATGAGCACACTCACGGGTCGGTCTTCCTCCCCACCCTCCAGATCAAGGCTTCAGCTCAGTAGCGGTTGACGGTCGGCGCGGAACCCAGCTCGGCACCGAACTTGCCGGCGGTGTCGTCCCAGGCCTTCTTCCAGCTGCCGTCGGCGAACGCCTTCTCCAGCGTGTCGTTGACGAAGTTGCGGAAGTCGGTGTCCTCCTTCTTCACCCCGAGGCCGTACGGCTCCTTGGTGAAGTTGTCGCCGGCCAGCTTGAACGACGCCTCGTCCTTGGCGATGTAGCCGAGCAGGATCACGTTGTCCGTGGTGACGGCGTCGACCTGGCCGCCCTTGAGGGCGTCGCGGCACTTGTCGTAGGTGTCGAAGAGCACCAGCTGGGTGGCGACGTCCTTGACGTGCTTCTTGATCTCCTCGGCCGGCGTGGAGCCGGTGACCGAGCAGACCTTCTTGGTGCCGTCCTTGAACGAGTCCGGCCCGGTGATGGCGGCGTCGTCCTTCTTGACCATGATGTTCTGGCCGGCCTCGTAGTAGGGCCCGGCGAACGCGATGCGCTCCTTGCGCTTGTCGTTGATCGTGTAGGTGGCGGCGACCAGGTCGACCGTGCCGTTCACGATCACGTCCTCGCGGACCTTCGAGGGGGCCTCGACCCACTCGATCTTGTCCTCGGGGATGCCGAGCTCCTTGACGATGATCTTCGCGACCTCGACGTCGAAGCCCTCCGGCTTGCCGGACAGGCCCTTCTGGCCGAAGCCGGGCTGGTCGAACTTGGTGCCGATCTTGATGGCCTGGGCCTTGTTGAGGCGCTCCATCGTGCTGCCGGCGGCGAAGGACTTGCTGCCGGCGCCGGTGCCCTCGTCGGCGTCGTCGCCGCCACAGGCGGTCAGGCCGAGCGCCAGGGTGGCGGCCGCCGCGAGCGCCGCTACGCGCGTGATACGCATGTTCATCTCCTTCTTGGACGGAACCGCCGGGGGACGGCGCGCTCCAGGTACGGACGCCTAGTGCGTGAGGATCTTGGAGAGGAAGTCCTTGGCCCGCTCGCTGCGCGGGTTGGCGAAGAACTCGGCCGGCGGCGCGTCCTCGACCAGTTGACCGTCGGCCATGAAGATGACCCGGTTCGCCGCGTGCCGGGCGAAGCCCATCTCGTGGGTGACCACGACCATGGTCATGCCCTCGCGGGCCAGCGACGTCATCACGTCCAGCACCTCGCCGACCATCTCCGGGTCCAGCGCGCTGGTCGGCTCGTCGAAGAGCATCGCCTTGGGCTGCATGGCCAGCGCCCGGGCGATCGCCACCCGCTGCTGCTGGCCGCCGGAGAGCTGGGCCGGGAACTTGTCGGCCTGGTTGGCGATGCCCACCCGGTCCAGCAGGGCCAGCCCACGCTCGCGCGCCGCCGCCGGCTTCTCCTTGCGGACCTTGACCGGGCCGAGGGTGACGTTCTCGAGGATCGTCTTGTGCGCGAAGAGGTTGAACGACTGGAACACCATGCCGACCTCGCTGCGCAGCTTCGCCAGCGCCTTGCCCTCGGCCGGCAGCGGCTGCCCGTCGAAGGTGATCGTGCCGGAGCTGATCGGTTCGAGGCGGTTGATGGTGCGGCACAGCGTCGACTTGCCGGAGCCCGACGGGCCGATCACCACGACCACCTCGCCGCGGCCGACCGACAGCGAGACGTCGTCCAGCACGTGCAGCGGCCCGAACCACTTGTTGACCGAGTCCAGCACGATGAGCGGTTCGCCCGTCGTCACGTCGTTCACCGTCCCTGTCGTCGCGCGGGGTCGGATGACCCCCGGTGCGGCAACTGTAGGCGGGGTGATGTGGCGGGAGGCAACTCAGTTGGTCACGGAGCGATAACACCACTTCAGATCAGGGTCAAGAGTCCGATTCTGACCGCGATCCGGGGCGGTGTGGGTGGCGTTCGGTAGGGCACTGCGGAGATCATATCCGGATGACCGAACCGGTACGGCTGACCCGGTATGCCCGGGGTGGCGGCTGCGCGTGCAAGATTCCCCCCGGCGAGCTGGAAGCGATGGTCGCCGGGCTCGGCCCGGCCACCGGCACCGCCGAGCTGCTCGTCGGGCTCGACCACGGCGACGACGCCGCGGTGGTCCGGCTCGACGAGCGCACGGGTCTGGTCACCACCGCAGACTTCTTCACCCCGGTGGTCGACGACGCGTACGACTGGGGGCGCATCGCCGCGACCAACGCCCTCTCCGACGTGTACGCCATGGGTGGCACCCCCCTCGTCGCGCTCAACCTGCTCTGCTGGCCGCGCGACGTGCTGCCGCTGGAGCTGGCCCGGGAGGTGCTGCGCGGCGGGCAGGACGTGGCCCGCGACGCCGGTTGCCACCTCGCCGGTGGCCACAGCGTCGACGACGACGGCCCCAAGTACGGGCTGGCCGTCACCGGCGTGGTCCGCCCCGAGGAGCTGATCACGCTGGACGCGGGCCGGGCCGGCCTGCCGCTGTCGCTGACCAAGCCGCTCGGCGTCGGGGTGCTGAACACCCGGCACAAGGCCACCGGGGAGAGCTTCCCCGAGGCGGTCGCCGCGATGACCACCCTCAACCGGGAGGCGGCGCGGGCCGCGGTGGCGGCCGGCGTCCGCTGCGGCACCGACGTCACCGGCTTCGGTCTGCTCGGGCACGCCTCCAAGCTGGCCCGGGCGAGCCGGTTGACGGTGGCGATCGACGCGGCCCGGGTGCCCTACCTCGACGGTGCGCGGCAGGCGGTGCGCGACGGTCACGTCAGTGGCGGCAGCCGGCGCAACCTGGACTGGGTGACCCCGTGGACCGACTTCGGCGGCGTGGCCGAGGAGGATCGACTGCTGCTGGCCGACGCCCAGACCTCCGGCGGCCTGCTGGTCGCCGGCGAACTGCCGGGCGCCACCGTGATCGGCGAGCTGCTGCCGGCCGGGGAACACCGCATCGTCGTGCGCTGAGACCGAACGCCCCGCCCTCACCCCCACCCCCACCCCCGCCCTCACCCCCACCCCCACCCCCGCCCTCACCCCCGCCCCCGCGATCTTGCACTTTTGGCCCGCGAGTCGCGGCCTTTGCCCGGCTTGTCGGGGCACAAAGTGCAAGATCGCGGGGGGCGGCAGCCTCGCGGGGGCGGCAGCCTCGCGGGGGTGCGGGTGAGGGGTGGGGGTGAGGTGGGGCACCGTACCCGATAAACTGTCACCTTTCCGCTACTCGGAGCGATGGGTCGGAGGAAATTTTGCCCGGAATGGTCACAGACCGGTAACTTGCCCCCGGCTGAGGTCATATGCCCCCCACCATCGTCAGTAAGGCCCGATCCGGAGGCCGGTGGAACGAGCACAGCGAGGAGGCGGCATGACCGAGCTGTGGAACTGGAGAATCGACCACGCGCGGCCGGTGGAGGTCTATCCGGCACTGGCCGAGGCGCTCGGCCGGGTGGTGATGCCCCTGGCGGCGGCGGACCCCGCCCGGCTGCCGACGTACGCGGTCATCTGCGACGTCTGGCAGGCGCCGGGGGAGTTCGCCACGATAGTGGACTGCTACGGGGTGCCCGAGCAGCTTTCCGAGCACGGCAGCATCGCCGCGCTGGCGCGGCTGCTGAAGCGCAACTGCCTGCTGCGCGACGACACGCTCGACGCCGGGCGGCACCTGCTCGTCGCGCCCGACGGCACGATCCGGCCGGTGCACTTCGACGTCCGGGAGACCGACGACGGCGAGCTGCTCGCCAACCAGCGCCTCTGCACCGAGGCGGATCCCCGCTGCCGCGGCTGGTCGCAGTGCCACCGCTCGCGCTGGGCGCCGGACTCGGTGCTCCCCGCGCTCGCCGCCGCCTGACCGGGGCCGGGCGGCGGCGAGGTCAGCTCGCCGGGCTGGCGGCGCGGCCCCCGCGTACCTCCAGCTCTGCCAGCAGGGTCGCGGTGGCCGCGGCGACCGCGGCCACCGCCGCGTCGAAGGCCGCGGCGTTGTGGGCGGCGGGCTTGCGGAAACCCGAGATCTTGCGGACGTACTGCAACGCCGCGGCGTCGACGTCGGCCGTGGTCACCTCGGCGGTGTACGGCTCACGCAGGGTCTTGATGCTCCGGCACATGGCTCCTCCTCGTTCGATCCGTGGGGTGGGCCCGGATACGCTGTCCGGGTCATGACTACCGCAGCGGCGAGCAGCCCGCGCACCTACGAGGTGCGCACCTACGGCTGCCAGATGAACGTGCACGACTCCGAGCGCATCTCCGGCCTGCTGGAACAGGCGGGTTACGTGCGCGCCGCCGGGGCCGACGACAACCCGGACGTGGTGGTGTTCAACACCTGCGCCGTCCGGGAGAACGCCGACAACCGGCTCTACGGCAACCTCGGTCACCTGCGCCCCGTCAAGGCCCGGCACCCGGGGATGCAGATCGCCGTCGGCGGCTGCCTGGCCCAGAAGGACCGGGGCGAGATCGTCCGCAAGGCCCCCTGGGTGGACGTGGTGTTCGGCACGCACAACATCGGGTCGCTGCCGGTGCTGCTGGAACGGGCCCGGCACAACGCCGCCGCCGAGGTGGAGATCCTCGAATCCCTCGACGTGTTCCCCTCGACGCTGCCGACCCGGCGCGAGTCGACGTACGCCGGCTGGGTGTCGATCTCCGTCGGCTGCAACAACACCTGCACATTCTGCATCGTGCCCTCTTTGCGGGGCAGGGAGAAGGACCGCCGCCCCGGCGACATCCTCTCCGAGGTCCGTGCCCTGGTCGACGAGGGCGTGCTGGAGGTGACCCTGCTCGGGCAGAACGTGAACTCCTACGGCGTCGAGTTCGGCGACCGGCTCGCCTTCGGCAAGCTGCTGCGCGCCTGCGGCGACATCGACGGGCTGGAGCGGGTCCGGTTCACCAGCCCGCACCCGAAGGACTTCACCGACGACGTGATCGCCGCGATGGCCGAGACGCCGAACGTCTGCCACTCGCTGCACATGCCGCTCCAGTCGGGCTCCGACGACGTGCTGCGCGCCATGCGCCGCTCGTACCGGTCCGACCGCTACCTGGGCATCATCGAAAAGGTCCGGGCGGCGATGCCGGACGCGGCGATCACCACGGACATCATCGTCGGCTTCCCCGGCGAGACCGACGCCGACTTCGAGCGCACCCTCGACGTGGTGCGCGAGGCCCGGTTCTCCTCCGCGTTCACCTTCCAGTACTCGAAGCGCCCCGGCACCCCGGCCGCGACGATGGACGGCCAGTTGCCCAAGCAGGTCGTGCAGGAGCGCTACGAGCGGCTGATCGCCTGCGTGGAGGAGATCACCTGGGCGGAGAACAAGCGGCTCGTGGGGGAGACCGTCGAGGTGCTGGTGGCGGTCGGCGAGGGACGCAAGGACGAGCGCACCGGCCGGATGTCCGGCCGCGCCCGCGACGGCCGCCTGGTCCACTTCGCGACCGGCGCGACCGGCCAGCACGGTGCGACCGGCCAGCACGGCGCGACCGGCGCGACCGGCCAGCCGGGCGACGCGGGTTCCCCCGCCGGGCGGATCCGCCCCGGCGACATCGTGCACACCACGGTCACCTACGCCGCCCCGCACCACCTCAACGCCGACGGCGAGCCCCTGTCGCACCGGCGCACCCGGGCCGGCGACGCGGCCGAGGCGGGGCGTGCGCCGCGTACGCCCGGGGTGCTGCTCGGACTGCCCACGATCGGCGCGCCGGCCGCGGCGCCCGCGCCGACGACGGGCTGCGCCGCGCACTGACCCGCGACCGGCCGGGACCGCGTGGCGGCCCCGGCCGGTGCGTTCGAGGCTGTCAGACGGAGATCCGGCCGCCCCCACGCACGAAGATCGGCGGCCACCCTGAGCGGGCGGCCGCCGATCTTCAGAGGTGGATCAGCAGGCGACGCCGTTCAGCCGCACCGTGCCCGGGGCCGAGGCCGTGCCGTTGGCGGTGAAGCCGACGGTCACCGAGGCCCCCGGCGCCAGCGCGCCTGCCCAGGTCGGGGCCGCGGCCGTCACCGTGCTGCCGGACTGGGTCACCGTGGCGTTCCAGCCGCTGGCCAGGGTCACCCCGGCCGGCCAGGCCCAGGTGACCTGCCACGGGTTGACCGTCCCCGTGCCGGTGTTCGTCACCGTCAACTCCCCCTGGAAGCCGCCCTGCCACGCGTTGACCTGCCGGTACGCGGCGGTGCAGCCACCGGCCGGCGGCGGCGACGAGGTCGGGCTCACCGTCGGCGTACCGGTGGGACCGCCGCCGCCGACCGGCGCGATCAGGTACGGCTGGAGGATGGCCTGCTTGGTGGTGTTGATGTTCGTCCAGTCGTCGAGCGCGATGCCCCCGGTGTCACCCGAGTTCGGGTTCCACGACCAGTAGGTGAAGGACATCCCGTCGACCCCGGTGCCGGTGTAGGCCATCAGCTTCTCCAGCCACACCTTGTCCCGGGGGTCCGCCAGGGTGCTGCCGAACTCGCCCATCATGATCGGCGCGATGTTCTGCTTGTGGAGGTAGCCCCAGTACTTGTCCCAGATGCCCGGCAGGTTCGCGGGAAAGTCGGGGGACTTGAACCAGTTCTGCTCGAAGACCGAGGTGGCGTACTCGTGCGGCGAGTAGACCAGGCGGTTCGGCACGTCGAGCCGGACGGGGAAGTCCTTGGCCTTCGTCAGGTTGCCACCCCACCAGCCGCAGTCCTCGTCGTTGCTCGGGTCGCCGTCCCAGACGTTGGAGAGACCGCCGCTCGGGCAGCTCACCCCCTCCACGAAGATCAGCCAGTTCGGCTGCACCGACAGGATCGCGTTGCCGGCCCGCTCGGCGGCCAGCCGCCAGTCCCGGGCCGGGTCGCCGCAGCCCCAGCAGGCGCCGGTGGCCGCCGGGTTGGTGCCCTCGGCGTGCGGCTCGTTGTGCAGGTCCGCCCCGATCACCGTGGTGTTGCCGGCGTACCGCTGGGCGAGCATCTTCCAGTCGTTGATCCAGGTCGCCTCGGAGACCGTCGGGGTGTACCAGAGCGGCGACTGGCCGGCCGCCGTCGGCCGGTGCCGGTCCAGGATGACCCGCATCCCCTTGCCGCCGGCGTAGTCGATCACCTTGTCGAGGATCTGCAACGGGGAGAGCCCGACCAGGTCCGGGTTGACGAAGTCGTTGATGCCGCTGGCCGTGGCGCCCGGCTTCAGGGCGTCGTTCGAGTACGGCACACGCAGCGTGTTGTAGCCGAGGCTGGCCATCTTGTCGATCTGCCCCTTCCACGGATTGGTGGACCACAACCCGTGGAAGGTCTTGTTGTCGGTCTCCATGCCGAACCAGTTGATGCCGGTGATCCGTACCGTCGCGCCGGTGCTGTCGACGATCTTGTTGCCGTTGGTGTGCAGGTAGCCGGTGCCGGTGCCGGCGGTGGCGGCGGCGGCCGGGGCGGTGCTGGCGGCGGCGGCGACGAGGATGCCGGCCGCGACGGTGGCGAGCGCGGTGATCGCGCCGCCGAGGGCGCTGCGTCGGTACATGCGAGCTCCACTTCGAGTTGCCCGCCGCCGCCACCGGCGGCGCGGGCGGGAACCGGGCGACGGCCGTCACGCTCCCCAGGGGGTACGCGGACAGTGCGCGACGGGACGTGCCACGCGGGATGCGGCCGCTCGCGGACACCACCGGCGCCCCCCGACGGCGCGCTGCGCGCCGTCGGCGCCCTCGCGCCGGTGCCGGACCTGGCTCCGCCGCTCATTCTGATCAGCCCACCTCGATGCGTCAACCGCCCGCGACCCGGCGCGGGCCGGCGGGCCACGCACACACGCGGAAGCCCCCGGTCCGTGGCGGACCGGGGGCTCCCGTGGTGACTCAGCTCAGCTCAGCTCAGCCGGCCTGCTCGGCGAGCTGGAGGAACTGCCGCTTGGAGGCCAGTGCCTGCTCGGCCTCCTTCACCCGCCGGGCGTCCCCGGCCGCCTGGGCCCGGGACAGCCGCTCCTCGGCCTCGGCGACCTGCGCCCGCATCTGGGCGAGCAGCGGGTTGTCCTCCTTGGTGGTCCGCCGCCACGCGGAGTCCATCACCTCGCGGACCTTCTCGTCGATGACGCGCAGCCGGCGCTCCAGCCCGGCCGCCGCCTCCCGGGGCACCCGACCGGCCTCGTGCCACTGCGCCTGGATCTCCCGCAGCTTGGCCTGCGCGCCCTTCGGGTCACCGTCGACGTCCAGCGCCTCGGCCTCGGCGAGCAGCGCCTGCTTACGCTCCAGGTTGGCCCGCTGCTCGTTGTCCCGCGCCGAGAAGACCTCGCTGCGCCGGGTGAAGAACTCGTCCTGCGCGGCGCGGAACCGCTCCCAGAGCTTCTGCTCCGCCTCCTTCGAGGCGCGGGGCGCGGCCTTCCACTGGTTCATCAGGTCCTTGAGCTGGTTGGCGGTGGCCGCCCACTCGGTGGAGTCCTTGATCTTTTCCGCCTCGGCGACCAGCTCCTCCTTGGCGGTCTGCGCCTGCTTGCGCTGCGCGTCGAGGGAGGCGAAGTGGGCGCCCCGGCGGCGGGTGAACCCGTCCCGCGCGGCGGCGAAGCGCTTCCACAGCTCACCGTCGGTCTTCTTGTCGACCCCGCGGATGGTCTTCCACTCGTCGAGGATCTCCTTGAGCCGGTCCCCGGCGGTCTTCCAGCCCGTCGACTCGGCGGCGAGCTTCTCCGCCTCGTCCACCAGGGCCTGCTTGCGGGCGAGCGCCTCGCCCCGGGCGGCGTCCCGGGCCGCCTTGGCCTCGCCGGCCTTCTCCTCGGCGACCGTGGCGAGCCGGTCGAGCCGCGCGGCCAGCGCGTCGATGTCGCCGACGACGTGCGCCTCGGCCAGCGAGGCGCGGATCCGCCGGATCGTGCTCAGTGAGTGGCCCGCGTCGGCGGCGCCCGAGTTGAGCCGGGCCTCCGTCAGGTTGACCTCGGTAACCAGGTCGTCGAAACGGCGGGCGAAGTGGGCCAGCCCCTCCTCGGGCGCTCCCGCCTGCCAGGATCCGACCACCCGCTCGCCGTCGGCGGTCTTGACGTACACGGTGCCGTCCGCGTCCACCCGTCCGAAGGCAGTCCAGTCGCTCATGTGCCCATCCTCGTTCTCCCGGCGTCGGGGAGGAGTCCCACGATCGCCGCCACGGCGCAGCAAAGTTTCTCCCGGCATTGTCACAGGTGCGACCCCGTTCCCGTCGAGCGCCTATCGCCGACCGTGACCATACGGTGTCCTAGTGCCCGAACGACCGGATCGGCGCGGGGACGCACCGGGGTGTCCCGCTACGGTGGACGGGTGCCACTGGTCGCCGCCGCAGTCTGCCCGCATCCGCCCCTGCTCGTGCCCGAGGTGGCCGGTGCCGCCGCCAGCGAGCTGGACGACCTCCGCGCCGCCTGCGACGTGGCCCTGGCCCGGCTGCTCGCCGCCGAACCCGATCAGTTCCTGCTGGTCGGCGGCGGGCCGGAGACCGTCCGCTTCAACGCCGCCGACCAGGGCTCCCTGCGCCCGTACGGGGTGGACCGGGACGTCCGGCTCTGGAAGGTCAACTGCGCCGGGGGCGTACGGCTGCCGCTGAGCCTGACCGTCGGCGCGTGGCTGCTCGGCCGGACGGGCACCGACCTGCCCCGGTTCGCCGAGGCGGTGGCCGCCGACGCCACCGGCGAGGAGTGCGCCGCCCTCGGCGCGGAGCTGGCCCGGCGCGCCGAGGGCCGGACCGCCCTGCTGGTGCTGGGGGACGGGTCGGCCTGCCGGGGCGAGAAGGCGCCCGGCTACGACGACCCGCGCGCCCGGCCGTACGACGAGGGGGTCGCCCGGGCCCTGGCCGGTGCGGACGCCGACGCCCTGCTCGGCCTGGACCCGGCGCTGTCGGCGGAGCTGCGGGTCGCCGGCCGGGCGCCCTGGCAGGTGCTGGCCGGCGCCGTACGCGCGACGGGCGGCGCCTGGCGTGGCGAGCTGCACCACGCCGCGGCCCCCTACGGCGTGACCTACCTCGTCGCGACCTGGGAGCCGGCGTGACCGGGCCCGCCGGCCGCACCCCGGCTCACCCGGTCACCACCGTGCCCGGCGACTCTCCGGCACGGGGCGCCGGCGGCAGGCTGGGCGACACCGCCAGCGGGCGCCCGGCGGCCGGCACGGTGGTCGCGGTGGTCGGACCCACCGCGGCGGGCAAGTCGGCGTTGAGCGTCGCCCTCGCGCACGCCCTCGACGGCGAGGTGGTCAACGCCGACTCGATGCAGCTCTACCGGGGCCTGGACGTCGGCACCGCCAAGCTCACCCCGGCCGAGCGGGAGGGGGTGCCGCACCACCTGCTGGACATCTGGGACGTCACCGAGCCGGCGAGCGTCGCGGAATTCCAGCGGCTGGCCCGCGCGGCGGTCGACGAGATCCTGGCCCGGGGCCGGGTGCCGCTGCTGGTCGGTGGCTCCGGGCTCTACGTGCGGGCGGTGCTGGAGCGCTTCGAGTTCCCCGGCACCGACCCGGCGGTACGCGAGCGGCTGGAACGCGAGCTGGCCGAGGTGGGCCCCGCCCCCCTGTACGCCCGGCTGCGGGAGGCGGACCCGGCCGCCGCGGCGGGGATCCTGCCCGGCAACGGCCGGCGGATCGTCCGTGCCCTGGAGGTCATCGAGCTGACCGGGGCGCCGTTCACCGCCGGGCTGCCCGGCCCGACGCCGTACTACCCCAGCGTGCAGCTCGGCGTGGACCTGGACACCGCGCTGCTCGACGAGCGGATCGCCCTGCGGGTGGACCGGATGTGGGCCGCCGGCCTGGTCGACGAGACCCGCGAACTGGTCGGGCACGGCCTGGCCGACAGCCGTACGGCCAGCCGGGCGCTCGGCTACCAGCAGGTGCTGCGGCACCTCGCCGGGGAGCTGACCGAGGCCGAGGCGCGCGACGAGACCGTGCGGGCCACCCGGCGTTTCGTCCGGCGGCAGCGGTCCTGGTTCCGCCGCGACCCGCGGATCCACTGGCTGGACTCGGCGGATCCGGAGCTGATCCCGGCCGCCCTGCGCCTGCTGCCCGCCGCTGCGCGATGATGGGGGCGTGCAGTTCACCAAGGGCCACGGCACCGGCAACGACTTCGTCATCCTCCCCGACCCGGACAACCGGCTCGACCTGACCCCCGGGCTGGTCGCGGCCCTCTGCGACAGGCGACGCGGGATCGGCGGCGACGGCGTGCTGCGGGTGGTCCGGGCGGCGAAGCACCCCGAGGGCGTCGACCTCTCCGGCGAGGCGGAGTGGTTCATGGACTACTGGAACGCCGACGGCTCGTTCGCGGAGATGTGCGGCAACGGCGCGCGGGTGTTCGTGCGCTACCTGGTCGCCACCGGGCTGGCCGAGCCGGCCGCGAGTGGTGCTGCTGAGGCCGCTGGCGCGGGCGAAGCGCTGCCGGTGGCCACCCGGGCCGGCGTCGTGCGCGCGCTGGTCACCGCCGACGCCATCGCCGTCGAGATGCGCCGCCCCCGGCTGTACGACACCTCGACCGCCAGCCTCGGCGGGCTCACCCTGCCCGGCACCGCGGTGGACGTGGGCAACCCGCACCTGGTCTGCGCGCTCCCGGCCGGGCTGGAGCTGACCGGACTGGACCTCACCCGGGCCCCCGACGTCGACCCGGCGGCCTTCCCTTCCGGGGTGAACGTGGAGTTCACCGCGTCGGGCGAGCCGGTCGACGGCGCTGACGGGCACGTGCTGATGCGGGTCTACGAGCGGGGTTCCGCCGAGACGCTGTCCTGCGGCACCGGCGCCTGCGCGGTGGCCGCGGTGGCCCTGCGGGACGCCGGCCGGGACACCGGCGTGATCGCGGTGGACGTCCCCGGCGGCCGCCTCTCGGTCACGGTGACCGAGGACTCCTGCTGGCTGGCTGGCCCCGCCGTCCTGATAGCCACCGGCACCATCGACCCCACCGCCCTCACCCCCCACCCCTGACCCCTGACCCACCCCGCCCGCGGCGCTCCCCGCCCCGCCCCACCTCGCCCGCCCCTCTGACTCCGCCCCGCCCCTTGGCCCCGCCCCCCGCCCCTTGGCCCTGATCGTTGGCACTTCAGTTGGCCGACACGCCGCCACCAGAACAGCTCACCTGCCAACAATCAGGATCCGCCGCAGCGGGTGACGGAGTTCGTGGGACTTTTTCCGCTGGCAGGACGCGTCCGCCGAGGAAGCAGGCGTGCACTTGGGGCAGGAGGGCCGCGTGCGACGTTCAAGCGTGCACGTGGTGCCACCCACCCACCGCATCCACCGCATCCCGCGTTGATCATGAAGTTGCTTGTCGGGGAGAGCGGTTTCCGAGGGTAACAACCTCATGATCAAATCGGTATCGTCACGGGGTGTGGCGGGGGCGCAGCGGAGCGGACGGCAGCGCCCGACCGCCGTCCACCGGCGCCGTCCCGTCCCTCGCCGTCCCGCCCGGCCCTCGCCCGTCCCACCTTCGCCCGCCCCGCGATCTTGCACTTTTGGCCGACAAGTTGTCCGCTTCGGCCGGGAACGTCCGGGCAGGAAGTGCAAGATCGGCGCCGGGGCAGTGCGCCGCAGCGCCGACAGTGCACCGTGGCGCCGGCAGCGTTCGGCGGAGGGCGGCAGCGGCCCGACGCAGCCGTCAGCGCCGTGGAGGGCGGGGTGTCAGGGGGTGGCGGAGGCTTCGGCGGCGAGCTCGGGGAGGTCGGCCGGGCCGGGGTCGGCGGCGGGGGCCGGGGCCGGGTTCTGGGCGGCGGCGCGGACCGCCGCAGCGACCGCCGGGGCGACCCGGGAGTCGAAGACGCTGGGCACGATCACCGTCGGATTGATCTTTTCCTCGCCGACCACGTCCGCGATGGCCCGGGCCGCCGCGATCGCCATCTCCTCGGTGAACTCCTCGGCGTGCGCGTCCAGCATGCCCCGGAACACGCCCGGGAAGGCGAGCACGTTGTTGATCTGGTTCGGCTGGTCGGAGCGACCGGTGGCGACCACGGCGGCGTACTTGCGCGCCTCCCGCGGGTCGACTTCCGGGTCGGGGTTGGCGAGCGCGAAGACGATCGCGTCCTTGGCCATCGTGGCGATGTCGTCCCCGGTGAGCAGGTTCGGCGCGCTCACCCCGATGAAGACGTCCGCGCCGTTCACCGCCCCGGCCAGGTCGCCGGTGTAGTTGTCCTTGTTGGTGTGCTCGGCCAGCCACTGCCAGGCCGAGTTGAGCCCGGTCTGGCCGCGGTGCAGGGCGCCCTGGCGGTCGTACGCGATGATGTCGCCCACGCCCTGGCGCAGCAGCAGCTTCATGATCGCGGTGCCGGCCGCGCCCGCGCCCGAGACCACCACCCGGACGTCCGCGAGTTGCTTGCCCACGACGCGCAGCGCGTTGGTCAGCGCGGCCAGCACGCAGATCGCGGTGCCGTGCTGGTCGTCGTGGAAGACCGGGATGTCCAGCGCCTCGCGCAGCCGGGCCTCGATCTCGAAGCAGCGGGGTGCGGCGATGTCCTCCAGGTTGATCCCGCCGTACGCCGGGGCGATCGCCTTGACGATCTGCACGATCTCGTCGGTGTCCTGGGTGTCCAGGACCACCGGCCAGGCGTCCACGCCGCCGAAGCGCTTGAACAGCGCCGCCTTGCCCTCCATCACCGGCAGCGACGCGGCCGGCCCGAGGTTGCCCAGGCCCAGCACGGCCGAGCCGTCGCTGACCACGGCCACGGTGTTGCGCTTGATGGTCAGCCGGCGGGCGTCGGCCGGGTTCTCCGCGATCGCCATGCAGACCCGCGCCACCCCCGGGGTGTACGCCCGGGACAGCTCGTCGCGGTTGCGCAGCGCCACCTTCGAGCTGACCTCGATCTTGCCGCCGAGGTGCAGGAGGAACGTCCGGTCGGAGACCTTGCGCACGTCCACGCCGTCGAGCGCGGTGAGCGCGTCGACCACCTGGTCGGCGTGGCTGGCGTCGGCGGTGTCGCAGGTCAGGTCGACGAGCACGTGGGTCGGGTCGGAGTCCACCACGTCCAGCGCCGTGACGATCGCCCCGGCCTCACCCACGGAGGTGGTCAGCCGGCCGATCGAGGACGCGTCCGCGGGCACGGCGATCCGGATGGTGATCGAGAATCCGGCACTTGGAAGTCGGGTGATGGCCACGGGATCCCTCCGTCGACGCTGAACGGCTCGCCCCGCATTTCTACTCGCCCCGGCCGGCGTGCCGGGCATCCGCCCCCACTTTTGTGGCAAACCGCGGCGGGCATATAGCGGGTGCGTTCCGCGTTGGCACATGTCAGGATTGCTCGGTACGTGACAGAACGGACAGGAGACCGGCTTGCACAACCAGGAGACCCATCTTCCCTACGAGGACGACGAGCTCGACGTCACCACCGGTGAGTTCGAGCTGTCGGAGCGGCAGGCGCTGCGGCGGGTCCCCGGCCTCTCCACCGAACTCGCCGACGTCACCGAGGTCGAGTACCGCCAGCTTCGCCTGGAACGCGTCGTCCTCGTCGGCGTCTGGACCGAGGGTACGCAGACCGACGCCGACAACTCCCTCACCGAACTGGCCGCGCTGGCGGAGACCGCCGGCTCGCAGGTGCTCGAGGGGCTGATCCAGCGGCGCAGCCGACCCGACCCGGCCACCTACATCGGGCGGGGCAAGGTCGACGACCTCGGGTCGGTCGTGCTCTCCAGCGGCGCCGACACGGTGATCTGCGACGGTGAGCTGTCGCCGTCCCAGCTGCGCAACCTGGAGCAGCGGATCAAGGTCAAGGTGGTCGACCGCACGGCGCTGATCCTCGACATCTTCGCCCAGCACGCCAAGAGCAAGGAGGGCCGGGCGCAGGTCGAGCTGGCCCAGCTCGAATACCTCCTGCCGCGCCTGCGCGGTTGGGGCGAGACCCTCTCGCGGCAGACCGGTGGTAGCGGTCGCGGCGGCGGCGCCGGCGGCGGCGTGGGTGTGCGCGGTCCCGGTGAGACCAAGCTGGAGACCGACCGGCGCCGGATCCGCCACCGCATCGCCCGGCTGCGCCGGGAGATCAAGGCCATGCGGACCGTACGCCAGACCAAGCGCGCCCGCCGGTCCCGCAACGCCGTGCCCGCCGTGGCCATCGCCGGCTACACCAATGCCGGCAAGTCGAGCCTGCTCAACCGGCTGACCGGGGCGGGCGTGCTGGTCGAGGACGCGCTCTTCGCCACCCTCGACCCGACGACCCGCAAGGCCACCACGGCCGACGGGCGGCTCTACACCCTCTCCGACACTGTCGGGTTCGTCCGGCACCTGCCGCACCAGATCGTCGAGGCGTTCCGCTCGACCCTGGAGGAGGTCGCCGAGGCCGACCTGCTGGTGCACGTCGTCGACGGCACCCACCCGGATCCGGAGGAGCAGGTCCGCGCGGTGCACGAGGTGCTCGCCGAGGTGGGCGCCGATCGGCTGCCCGAGCTGCTGGTGGTCAACAAGACCGACGCGGCCGACGAGGAGACGCTGCTGCGGCTCAAGCGGCTCTGGCCGGACGCCGTCTTCGTCTCCGCCCACACCGGGCGCGGGCTCGACGGGCTGCGCGAGGCGATCGAGGGGCGGCTGCCCCGCCCGGCGGTGGAGATCCGGGCCGTGCTGCCGTACGACCGGGGTGATCTGGTGGCCCGGGTGCACCGTCAGGGCGAGGTGCTGAGCACCTCCCACCTGCCGGAGGGCACCCTGCTGCACGTCCGGGTCGGCGAGGGGCTCGCCGCCGAGCTGGCACCGTTCCGGGCCCGGGAGGACCAGGCGGTCGCGGGCGCGCGGTGACGGCGTCCCGCGTCACCCGGCGGAAACGTCCGGCATGCGACACTGATTACATGCGCCGCGCTGTTTCTTCGGTCACGGTCGCCCTCGGCTTGCTGGGGGCGACCGTGGCGTGTACCGGGGTCGTCCTGGCGACGCCCGCCTCGGCCTCGTCCCCGCTCACGGCCGCGCAGGGCAAGAAGCGGTGCACGGTGACCGACGAGCGGCTGCGGGAGCTGTCCGGCCTGGTGGCCACCAAGACCGGCTACATCGTGATCAACGACGGCACCGAGGTGGAGAGCCGCAAGCGCGTCTTCTTCCTCGACACCAAGTGCGCGGTCTCGAAGGAGCCGGTCCGTTACTCGGCCGACGGCCCGTTCGACACGGAGGACCTGGCGCTCTCCCCGGACGGCAAGACCCTCTGGATCGCCGACACCGGCGACAACGTCACCAGCCGCGACCGGCGCGAGCGGGTGGCGCTGTGGAGCATGCCGGTCAGCGGGTCCAAGCGGCCGGTGCTGCACCGCCTTTCCTACCCCGGGGGCAAGCCGCACGACGCCGAGGCACTGCTCATCGGCGACGACGGCAATCCCCTGATCATCACCAAGGTGATGTCGGGTAAGGCCCAGATCTTCACCCCCGCCGAGAAGATGAAGAGCGGGGACACCCCGGCCGTGCCGATGAAGAAGGTCGGCGAGATCGCCCTGCCGGCGACGGACACCGACAACCGGCTCGGCGCCCCCGGCCGGGTCGCTGTCACCGGGGCGGCCAGGTCCCCTGACGGCTCCCGGGTCGTCCTGCGCACGTACGCCGACGCCTTCGAGTACGACGTGGCCGGTGGCGACATCGTGGCGGCGCTGACCACCGGCAAGCCACGGGTGACGGCGCTTGCCGACCCGTTCGGTGAGGCGATCGCCTACACCCCGGACGGCAAGACCTTCATCACTGTCTCGGACGGCGGTCAGCTCGACGAGGGCGACGCGATCGACATCCTCAGCTACGTGCCGTCCACCGAAGGGGCCAAGCCGGTGGCCGGCGGGGGCGGCGCCGCGAAGAAGGCCGAGCAGTCCTGGCTCGACGGTCTGAGCCTGGACGACATCACGTACCTGATCGCCGCCGTGGGTGTGGTCGGCGCGCTGATGGTGGCGGCCGGCATCACCGGCATCCTCCGGTCCCGGCGCAAGCGGCCTTCCGGCGGCGACGGCCCCGGCCGGGACGATGCCCCCGCCGACGACCTCCGCGGCCCGGCCGACGACGGCTTCCTGCCGCCGGGTGACCGGGCGCGGGGCGGCTACGGAGGTGCACCGGCCGGCGGGATGTACGGCGGCGCGGATGGCGGCGGGGTGTACGGCGGCCCGGCTGGCGGCGGGCGTGGCGGTGCCGCACCGGCCGGCCGTGGGGCCCCCGGTGGAGGCCGCCCGGCTGGCGGCGGCGTCTACGGTGGTGCCCGCCCGGCCGGCGGCGGTGGCGGTGGCGGGGCGGGTGTCTACGGCGGCAATCGCCCGGCTGGCGGCGGCCCGGCCGGTGGGCGTCAGGGCGGTGGTGGCGGGCGTCAGGGCGGCGGCGGACGCCAGGGGGGCGGGCACCCCGGTGGTGGCGTCTACGGCGGCGGTGGCCAGCCCGGCGGCGGCGGTGTCTACGGCGGGGGCCGGGCGGAGCCGCCGCGTCGGGGCGGCGAACCGGATCCCCGGGGCCAGCAGCGGCCGGTCCGGCGGCGCGACGACGGCCCCGAGGGCGGTCGCGGCTACGGCCAGGCGCCCGGCGGCGGCCGGGGCTACCGGGGCGACGACCCCGAGCGGGACCGGTTCACCCAGCGCGGCCGATACTGATCACGATTTCGGGCACCGGATACGGCCGGTCCAGCGATGCCTGGGCGGGTTGCGCCCGGGTGACCGTCGACGACGGCCACCCGGCGCGGTGGCGGATCAGATGCGGCGCAGCACGGCGACGACGCGCCCCATGATGGTGGCGTCGTCGCCGGGGATCGGGTCGAAGGCCGGGTTCTGCGGCATCAGCCAGACGTGCCCGTCGCGGCGGCGGTAGGTCTTGACGGTCGCCTCGCCGTCGAGCATGGCGGCGACGATGTCGCCGGCCTCGGCGGTCGGCTGCTGCCGGACCACGACCCAGTCACCGTCGCAGATCGCCGCGTCGAGCATCGAGTCGCCCTTGACCTGGAGCATGAAGACGTCGCCCTCGCCCACGAGCTCGCGGGGGAGGGGGAAGACGTCCTCCACGGCCTGCTCGGCCAGGATCGGGCCACCGGCCGCGATCCGGCCCAGCATCGGCACGTAGGCCGGGGTGGGCCGCTGCGAGCGGGCCAGCTCGTCGTCGACGTCGGCCGGCGCCCGGACGTCCACCGCGCGCGGCCGGTTGGGGTCGCGGCGCAGGAAGCCCTTCTTCTCCAGCTCCTTGAGCTGGTAGGCGACGCTGGACGGCGACACCAGGCCGACCGCCTCGCCGATCTCCCGCACGCTCGGCGGGTAGCCGTGCCGCTCCACCCAGGTGCGGATGAACTCCAGGATCCGGCGTTGCCGGGCGGTGAGATCCACCGTCGCGGGGTCGGGGAAGGCGCTGACCACCGGAGTGACCGGGCGCACAGCGGGCTGCCCGGTCCGGCTGCGCGCGGCGCCCCGGCGTCGGGTGGCCGGCGGGCCCGCCTCGGTGATCTGCTGCGGGCTCTTCGGCCGGCTGGCCCGGTCCTCGGTCACGTCCGTCCTCCCTGGTCGGCGCTGGGTGCCTTGGCGGCTCGTGGTGCGTGCGATGGTGCGCGTTGACATGGTGGTGCGAGTTGGCCGGGTGACCAAGGTCCGCGCCGGTTGTTCATGACCGTATAGGTGAGATCGGTCATTTTCAAACATCTGTACGACCTCGCTCGGCGTGTCGGGGCGAAAAAGCGGGTGGCTCGTACTCGTGTTCTGATAAATGGTACGTCGGGTCGAACGGGTGTTCGACTAATGTCCGTTCGTCGGCGGTTTTCGTCGGCCGGGCCGGTAACCGTCGGGGGCGTCGGACGGTTGGTCCTCCGGCGGGCGGCGTCGGCCGGTCCGCGCCGGATTCCGGTGACGCGCCGGACACGCCGGCCAACTTGACCTCCGATCCGCAGCGGCCTACGGTCAACCCCTAGATGTAGTAGTCACACGGGCGTAAGTCGCCTACAGGTTGGGTTCGACTACCGACCGCACTCCGGCACCGTCGACACGGCGAAGACCATCGACAGATGGCTCCGTCGCGCTGACGCGTGCCCGGGAAGCGGCACGGCGGGGCCCGCGATCGATGGAGGAGGTCGGGCCGATGCGGTGTCCGTACTGCCGGCACGCCGACTCCCGGGTGGTCGACTCGCGGGAGGCCGACGACGGCCAGTTGATCCGCCGGCGGCGGTCCTGCCCGGAGTGCGGCAAGCGGTTCACCACGGTGGAGGAGGCCGTCCTCGCGGTCGTCAAGCGCAGCGGGGTGACCGAGCCGTTCAGCCGCACGAAGATCATCGGCGGGGTGCGCAAGGCGTGCCAGGGCCGGCCGGTGGACGACGACTCGATCGCGCTGCTCGCGCAGAAGGTCGAGGAGACCGTCCGGGCCAAGGGGGCCGCCGAGATTCCCAGCCACGAGGTGGGGCTGGCCATCCTGGGCCCGCTGCGGGACCTGGACGAGGTGGCCTACATGCGGTTCGCCAGCGTCTACCGGTCGTTCGACTCGCTCGCCGACTTCGAGCGGGAGATCGAGACGCTGCGGGCCGCCGCGCGCGCCCGGGAGGGCGCCGGGGCCGAGGCGGCAGAGGCCGCCGGCCGTACCAATTGAAGTTTCTTCGCAGTAGATGACAGTCGGAACGCGCGGCGGGTGGCCGCGCGGACGAGGGGGCGGATGAGATGTCGGGGGACGGTGTGACAACGAGCAGGGCACGGAACAAGGCCGGCGCGGGGCTCAAGGTCGAGCGGGTCTGGACGACCGAGGGGGTGCACCCCTACGACGAGGTCGCCTGGGAGCGCCGCGACGTCGTGATGACGAACTGGCGGGACGGCTCGGTCAACTTCGAGCAGCGCGGGGTCGAGTTCCCGGAGACCTGGAGCGTCAACGCGGCGAACATCGTGACCACCAAGTACTTCCGGGGCGCGGTGGGCACCCCGGAGCGGGAGTGGTCGCTGCGGCAGTTGATCGACCGGGTGGTCAGCACCTACCGCACGGCGGGTGAGGAGTACGGCTACTTCGCCGGCCCCGCCGACGCCGAGATCTTCGCCCACGAGCTGACCTGGATGCTGCTGCACCAGGTGTTCAGCTTCAACTCGCCCGTCTGGTTCAACGTCGGCACGCCCTCGCCGCAGCAGGTCAGCGCCTGCTTCATCCTGGCCGTCGACGACTCGATGGACTCCATCCTCGACTGGTACAAGGAGGAGGGGCTGATCTTCAAGGGCGGCTCCGGCTCCGGTGTGAACCTGTCCCGGATCCGCTCCTCCCGCGAGCTGCTCTCCTCCGGCGGCAACGCCTCCGGCCCGGTCAGCTTCATGCGCGGCGCGGACGCCTCCGCCGGCACCATCAAGTCCGGCGGCGCCACCCGGCGGGCGGCGAAGATGGTCATCCTCGACGTGGACCACCCGGACATCCAGGAGTTCGTGGTCACCAAGGCGCGCGAGGAGGACAAGATCCGCGCGCTGCGCGACGCCGGGTTCGACATGGACCTCGGCGGCGCCGACATCGTCAGCGTGCAGTACCAGAACGCCAACAACTCCGTCCGGGTCTCCGACGAGTTCATGACCGCCGTGGAGAACGGCGGCGGCTTCGACCTGCGCGGCCGGCTCGACGGCGCGGTGATCGAGACCATCGACGCCAAGAACCTGTTCCGCACCATCTCCCAGGCCGCCTGGGAGTGCGCCGACCCCGGCCTCCAGTACGACGACACCATCAACGACTGGCACACCTGCCCGGAGACCGGGCGGATCACCGCGTCGAACCCGTGCTCGGAGTACCTGCACCTGGACAACTCCTCGTGCAACCTGGCCTCGCTGAACCTGATGAAGTTCCTGCGTGCCGACGGCGGCTTCGAGGTGGAGAAGTTCGTCCGCTCCGTCGAGTTCATCATCACGGCGATGGACATCTCGATCTGCTTCGCCGACTTCCCGACCGAGAAGATCGGCGAGACCACCCGCGCCTACCGGCAGCTCGGCATCGGCTACGCCAACCTGGGTGCCCTGCTGATGGCCTCCGGCCTGCCGTACGACTCGGAGCAGGGCCGCTCGGTGGCCGCCGCGATCACCTCGCTGATGACGGGCACCGCGTACCGCCGGTCGGCCGAGCTGGCCGGCGTCGTCGGCGCGTACGACGGCTACGCCCGCAACGCCGAGCCGCACAAGCGGGTCATGCGCAAGCACGCCGCCGCCAACGACGAGATCAAGCCCTCGGGCACCGTGGCCACCGCTATCGTCCGCGAGGCGACGAAGCAGTGGACCCAGGGCAACAAGATCGGGGACAAGTTCGGCTGGCGCAACTCGCAGGCCAGCGTGCTCGCCCCGACCGGCACCATCGGCCTGATGATGGACTGCGACACCACGGGCGTCGAGCCGGACCTGGCCCTGGTCAAGTTCAAGAAGCTGGTCGGCGGCGGCTCGATGCAGATCGTCAACCAGACCGTGCCGCGCGCCCTGCGCAGCCTCGGCTACCCCGAGGAGCAGGTCGAGGCCATCGTGGAGCACATCGCCGACCACGGTCACGTGGTCGACGCCCCGGGCCTCAAGCCGGAGCACTACCCGGTCTTCGACTGCGCGATGGGCGAGCGGTCCATCGCCCCGATGGGCCACGTGCGGATGATGGCGGCCGTCCAGCCGTTCATCTCCGGCGCCATCTCCAAGACGGTCAACATGCCGGAGCAGGCGACCGTCGAGGACGTCGAGAAGATCTACTTCGAGGGCTGGAAGCTCGGCCTCAAGGCGCTGGCGATCTACCGCGACAACTGCAAGGTCGGCCAGCCGCTGTCGGTCGCCAAGCCGAACAAGGCCGCCGCGACCATCCAGGCCCCGGCCGAGGTGGAGAAGGCGGTCGAGAAGGTCGTCGAGTACCGCCCGGTGCGCAAGCGGCTGCCGAAGAAGCGCCCGTCCCAGACGGTCAGCTTCTCCGTCGGCGGCGCCGAGGGCTACCTCACCGCGTCGTCCTACCCGGACGACGGCCTCGGCGAGGTCTTCCTCAAGATGTCGAAGCAGGGCTCGACCCTGGCCGGCGTGATGGACGCCTTCTCGGTGGCCATCTCCATCGGTCTCCAGTACGGCGTCCCGCTGGAGACGTACGTCAGCAAGTTCACCAACATGCGCTTCGAGCCGGCCGGCATGACCGACGACCCGGACGTGCGGATGGCCGCCTCGGTGATGGACTACATCTTCCGTCGCCTGGCGCTGGACTTCCTGCCGTACGAGCGCCGCGCGGAGCTGGGCATCTTCACCGCCCGGGAGCGGGCCGCCCAGCTCCGGGCCGAGGCGGAGGCGGAGGCGAGCGGTGCGGACCTCACCGCGATGGCCGCCTCCGCACCGGTCGAGGCGCCGGCCGAGCCGAAGACCGGGCCGGTCGCCCAGCCGGCGCAGGAGGTGGCCGACGTCGCCGCCGCCAAGCCGGCGCCGTCCGTGGGCTCCAGCACGGAGCTGCTGGAGGCCGTGATCGGCAAGGCCGCCGACGCGCCGCTCTGCTTCACCTGCGGTACGAAGATGCGCCCGGCCGGTAGCTGCTACGTCTGCGAGGGCTGCGGCTCCACCAGCGGCTGCAGCTGACGTACGAATGCGATGAGCCCCGGGCGTTCCTGCGCCCGGGGCTCATTCCTTTTCGCGCCTGCGGATCGTGGATGTCGACGCCACGGGACAGCCTCACCTGCCGCCGGAGGCCGACGGAGCCCACGGGTGGAACACCATGGCGGCCACCGGGCCGGGCTGGGGTAACCGGTACCGGCGATCTTGCACTTCCTGCCCCTGCTTTGCGGCTTTTGCTACTTTCGCCGGGGCGGAAAGTGCAAGCTCGCGGGGGCGTGGGGGCGTGGGGGCGTGGGGGCGTGGGGGCGTAAGTGCGTGGGGGCGTGGGGGCGTCAGGGGGGTGTGGCGTTACCTCAGTTGGTCGCGGCGGCGGATCAGGTAGGCGGTCTCCGCGGTGTTGCCCGCCAGCTCGATGGCCCTGTCGTAGGCCGCGCGCGACTCCTGGCCGCGGTCGAGCCGGCGCAGCAGGTCGGCGCGGGTCGCATGGTGGGCGTGATAGCCGGCCAAGCTGTTCCCGAGCCGGTCGACGGTCGCCAGTGCCACCTCGGGGCCGTCGAGTTCGGCGACCGCGACGGCCCGGTTGAGGGCGATGATCGGTGAGGGGTCGAGGCGGACGAGCTGGTCGTAGAGGGCGACGACCTGCGACCAGTCGGTGTCGCGTACGTCGCGGGCGGAGGTGTGCACGGCGTTGATCGCCGCGAGGATCTGGTAGCGACCCGGGGCCACACCGGAGGCCAGGCGTTCGCGTACCAGTCGATGCCCCTCGGCGATCAGCGTCGCGTCCCAGGCCCCACGGTCCTGTTCGTCGAGGGGGACCAGTTCGCCGCTCGCCGAGACCCGGGCGGTGCGGCGGGCCTCGATGAGGAGCATCAGCGCCAGCAGCCCGGCCACCTCACCGTCGTCCGGCATCAGGGCACGGATCAGGCGGGTGAGCCGGATCGCCTCGGCGGTCAGCTCGTGCCGTACGGGGTCGGTGTCGGGGCCGGTCGCCAGATAGCCCTCGTTGAAGACGAGGAACAGGACGGCGAGGACGCCGGAGACGCGTGCCGGGAGATCCTGCGCGGACGGCACCCGGTAAGGGATCCGCGCCGCCTTGATCTTGGTCTTTGCGCGGGTGATCCGCTGTTCCATGGCAGTCGCAGTTACCAGGAAGGCGCGGGCGATCTCGGGCACGGTCAGACCGCCGACCATGCGCAGCGTCAGCGCCATGCGGGTCTGGATCGCGAGCGCCGGGTGACAGCAGGTGAAGATCAGCCGCAGCCGCTCGTCGTCGATGACGCCGAGAGGCTCGGGCGGGTCCGCGTTCACCATCTGAGCCTCCCTCTGCTTGTCGTCGCGCTTGTTCTCGCGCCGGATCCGGTCGATGGCCTTGCGGGTGGCGGTCATGGTCAACCAGGCGCCGGGGTTGGGGGGTACGCCGTCGCCCGGCCATCGCTCGACGGCGGTCGCGAACGCCTCGGCCGCCGCCTCCTCGGCGATGTCGAGGTCACCGAAACGCCTGGTCAGGGCAGCGACCACCCGCGCCCACTGCTCGTGGTGGGCGCGGGTGACCGCCTCCCGGACGTCGTCCACGCTCACAGGAACGGCCGCACCTCGACCCGCCGGTTGCAGTGCTTCGATCCCTCGGCGGCGAGCTTGAGCGCCACGTCGAGGTCGGGGGCCTCGATGACCCAGAAGCCGGCGAGGTACTCCTTCGTCTCCAGGAAGGGCCCGTCGGTGAACACCGGATCGCCGCCCCGGCTGTCGATGACGGTGGCCGTGTCGGGCGCCGCGAGGCCCCCGGCGAAGACCCAGTGGCCCTCGGCCCTGATCCGGTCGTTGAACGCGTTGATGGCGGCCATCTCGCTCGGGGTGCCGGAGTTGGTCTTGTCGTCGATCACGGAGACCAGGTATTGCATGGTCATCTCCTACGGTTTCGGGGCTTCCTCGTGGGTGGCCACTCACCCTTGCTACGAACACCGCTGCCACGATCCGACACCGCCCCCGGATCTCTTTCAAGATTTTCCGGTACGCCGGTGGTGAACGTCGTCCCGTGCGTCACGTCTTTCACCGGGTCGCGTACCGCGGGCGTCCGGCCGGCCGGTGGACCTGGAGGGTGACGCCCTTCGGGAAGGCTCGCGATTCGACCAGGTCGAGCGCCAGGTCCGGGCCGGTGGCGGGGAACAGCCGCGTGCCCTGCCCGACGACCACCGGGACGACGAGCAGGTTCATCTCGTCGACGAGGTCGTTCTCGAGCAACCACCGGATCAGGGCACCGCTGCCGTGCACCTGCAACTCACCCGCCGACCTGGCCTTCAGTTCGCCGACGGCCGCCGCGAGGTCACGGGTGAGCACGGTTGTGTCCGCCCAGCGCGGTCCGGTGAGCGTGGTCGACGCGACGTACTTGGGCTTCGTGTTCAGGGCGTCCGCGATGGGGCTGCTGCCCGGATCCATCACGCCCCAGTAGGGGGCGAAGATCTCGTAGGTCCGCCGGCCGAACAGGAACGCGTCGGCGCGCTGGTAGACCTGGTTGACGAACGTCAAGGCCGCGTCGTCGAAGTACCCCATGGCCCAGCCGTCCCGCTCGAATCCGGCTCGGCGGTCCTCGTCCGACGGGCCGTTACCCTGCATCACGCCATCGACGGATACCTGGGTGGTGGTCGTCAGCTTCATGATCGCGGTTCCCCTTTCCTCGGGCGCCCTCGTGGGCCTCTCACCCCTGCTACGAACGCCCCCGCCCCGCCCCGACACCGCCTCGCGGATTTCTTCGAGGACTTTCCGGTACGCGACGGGTCCGGGGCCGCCGCGCCCCTGCGCGGGATGCGGACTACTTCCGGGATGTTGTCCCCTCCGGGAGCGCGGAGGGGACAACATCCCGGAAGTTGCGTGATCCTGGTAGCGGTCGGCTCGGCACGGGGGAGCGGAGAACGTGAGGTGTCGGCGATCATCGGGGCATGACGACCGCCGAGAGCTACGTCGAGTTCGGCACCCGTGAGGCGCGCGGGGTGTCGCCGACGTACGAACGCCTCTGCCTCGCCGTCTCCCGCGACGCGGAACTGCTCGACCTGCTCGCCCCGCTCCCGCCGGCCAGGCGGCAGCCGAACCTGCTGTTCGGCGTGGTGCGGCTGCTCGGCGGGCCGGTCGACGACCCGGCGGCGTTCCACGACTTCGTGGTGGCGAACTGGCCGACGGTCGAGGCGGAACTGTACGCCCGTGCCACCCAGACCAACGAGCCCGGGCGGTGCGCCGTACTGCTGCCGGTGCTCGCCGCGCTGCCGCAGCCGCTGGCGCTGCTGGAGGTCGGCGCGTCCGCCGGGCTCTGCCTCTACCCCGACCGGTACGCCTACCGCTACGGGGACCACCTGCTCGGCACGGGCGAGCCGGTGCTCGACTGCGCGGCCACCGGCGTGGCACCGCCGACCCGGCTACCGGAGGTGGTGTGGCGGGCCGGCCTGGACCTGAACCCGCTGCGGGTGACCGACCCGGCGGAAATCGCCTGGCTCGACGCCCTCATCTGGCCCGAGCACACGCACCGGCGCGCCCGGCTGCGGGCCGCCGCAGCCGTCGCCGCGGCCGACCCGCCGCTGCTCACGCGCGGCGACCTGGTGGACGACCTGCCCGCACTGGCCGCGCAGGCGCCGGCCGGCGCGACGCTCGTGGTGTTCCACACCAGCGTGCTCTACCAGGTGCCGACCCCGCGCCGGGAGGCGTTCGCCCAGCTGGTACGCGGACTGCCCGGCCACTGGATCAGCAACGAGGCGCCAGAGGTGATGCCCCACGGCGTGCTGCCGGACCCGCCGGACTCCGCGCTGCACAACGTGCTCGCGCTCGACGGGCGGCCACTGGCCTGGGCCCGCTCGCACGGCCAGGCGATGACCTGGTTCGGCTGACCCGACGGGCTGCCGTGCCGGGGTGGCGGCACGGCACGGCAGCCCTGGCGGGTCAGTGCTGCTTCTGCTGGCAGGGCACGCAGAAGCGGGCGTGCGGCAGCACCTCCAGGCGCTCCCGGGGAATCGGCGCGGTGCACCTCTCGCAGGTGCCGTAGCGGCCCTCGGCGATGCGCCGCAGGGCTCCGCTGATCTGCTCCAGACTCCGCCGGGTGGCGGCGATTAGCGCGCTCTGGGTGTGCGCCTCGCCCGGGTCGCCGGTGTCGGCCGTCAACTGCGTGAGCCGTGCGGTCTGCGCCTCGAAATCGGTCGTCAGCGTCGTACGCAGGTCATCGAGCCACTTCTGCTCGCTGGACTGGGTGGGCGTGGTCATGGCGTAGCTCCTGTTCCGGAAATAGAAAAAGGGCCGAAGCTGAAAAGCTTCGCCCTGGTGGCCGTTCGCGAGAGTTGCGACCGGTCCACGGAGGGCTACGCCCGGCGGGGACGGGGCTCGGCAGCCCGGAGGCGGCCGAGCTGGCACACGACGGCGCGACCGCGGATCGCACCACCCGGGTCGCCACGACCGTCCGCAGGGCACGCGGGCAGGCAGCAGCGGACGCCGTCGTCACCACGACGGCGGTGCTCCTCTGCTGACCGGCCGAACACATGGAGCCACCATAGGCCGGACGGATCGGAAAGCCAACGTGCTTCCGCCGGCCGCGGGCGGACCCGACCGGTCAGGCCGCGGGCATGTCCCGCATCCTCCGTAGCGGGGACAGGACGACGAACAGGGCGGCGCTCCATGTGCCGAGCACGCAGATCCACAGTGCCGGCCGTAGCCCGAGCTGGCTGGCGAGCGTACCGCCGGTGAGGGCGCCGAGCGGGATGACGCCGAAGCAGACCCAGAGGAACGCCGCGTTCACCCGGCCCAGCAGCGCGGGCGGCGTGATCCGCTGCCGATAGGTCAGGGTGGCGACGTTGTAGAGCACCGCGTTCGCGGAGAACGCGGCCAGGCCGACACCGTAGAGCAGCACTCCCCAGCCCGGCTGCGCCAGCGGCATGAGCAGGTAGAGCGGGCCGGGCGCCGCCATCGCCACCCAGATGACCCGGGCCGAGCCGAGCCAGGCGGTCAACCGGTGGGTGAGCGCGCCCACCACGAGGCCACCGACGGCGCTGACCGAGAAGACCAGCCCGACCAGTGCCGGCGGGGCGTGCAGTTCCTGGAGCAGGAAGACCACCTCGATGGAGCCGGAGGCCATCACGAAGAAGTTCGACGTGGTGGTGCAGGCGAGGATCCGCAGCAGGATCGGCTGGCGCCGGACGAAGGCCAGCCCCTCGGTCATCTCCACCCGCAGCGGCACCCGGTCCCGGGGCGCGGGCGCGGCCCGCACGTTGCGGATCAGCAGCAGCGTGAGCCCGCTGACGGCGAAGGCGAGCCCGGTGACGACGAACGTCCGGGCCGCCCCGACGAGCCCGACCAGCACGCCGCCGAGCGTCGGGCCGACGAGTTCGGCCGAGTCCTGGCTGACGGTGAGCTTCGCGTTGGCGTCCACGAGCCGGTCCGCCGGCACCAGTCGCGGCAGCATGCTCTTGTGCGCCACCGTGAACAGCACGGTGAGCACGCCGGACAGCCCGACCACCGCGTACAGGAAGGCGAGGGTGAGCCGACCGGCCAGGGCGACCACCGGCACCGACAGCAGCAGCGCCGCCCGACCCAGGTCGCAGGCGACCATCAGCCGCCGCTGGTCGACCCGGTCGGCCAGGATTCCGGCGGGCAGCGAGAAGATCAGGTACGGCAGCCAGGCGAGCGCGGTCAGCAGCGCGACCTGGAAGACGCTGGCCCTGAGGGTGCTGGCGGCGAGCAGCGGCACCGCCACGTTGGCGACCCGGCTGCCCAGCTCGCTGGTCGTCTGCCCGGCCAGGATCAGCCCGAAGTTCCGGTCGCGCAGCAGCGACGGCCGCCGCGGTCTACCGGCCCCGGCGGGCCTGGCGGCCTGCTGCGTCACGTCGGGTTCCCGGACCGTGCCGACGTACGCCACTGGCTCAGGAGACGCGCGAGGCCGGCGTGCGGCCCCGGGACGTCACGGGACGCGGACGGCATCGTGCGGGCTGCCGCGGAACGCTGGCGCCCGGCCCGGTGATGGCCCATCGGGTCAGCCTGGCGGTGTCGTCCGGATCGGCGCCACCGGTTATCCGACCGGTGGGGACGGGACCACGCGGTTCCTAGAATGCGTCGGTGACCGGAGAACGACGACCGCTGGCGGACCGGCCGTTGACCGAGCCGCACCCGTCCCGGCTGCCGCCCGAGCACCCGGAGCGGGACCGGATCCTGGCCGTGCACGCCGCCGCCCTGGCTGCCGGTGAGGCCGGCTACCTGGACCCGGCCACCGGTCTGTTCGTGCTCAGCGCGGGCTTCCTGGCCCGGCGCGGCACCTGCTGCGGTCGCGGCTGCCGGCACTGCCCGTACGTCGACGACCGGTCGAACTAGTCCCGGGGATGCCGGTGCCCGGCTCATGCGCTTTTGCGCGCAATGTGCGCCCGTTCATGCGCGTGCCCGTTCACGTACGGGTGCGGGCTGTCGTGGCGGCCGGGAAGCCCGTACGGTGTCCGACGGAGATTCGGCGGGTGCCCTGCCGACGATCACGGAGGTTCACGGTGCGTGGGCGGATTCGGCTTACCAGCCTGAGCGTGCTGCTGGTGACGGGTTGTGGTGCGGAGCCGGAACCGGTGTCCGTGCCACCGCTACCGCCACCGCCGGCCGCAGCCGACGTGGCGGCCGCCTCGTCCGGTGGTGCGTGCCGGCTGCTGGATTTCGGCGTGATCGAGCAGCACGCCGGCTTCCGCTTCGACGTCGCCGCCGCCAGCAGGACGGGCGACAGCCACACCTGCGTGGTGCGCTCCGGGCAGAGCGCCCTGCCGGAGTTGACGCTGACCGTCACGGAGGCGTCGATCGACGCGGCGGGCTTCACCGCCGACGTGGTGCCGGAGAAGGCGGCCAAGGTCTCCGGGCTCGGCCAGAAGGCGTACCGGCAGACCATCGCCGCCAAGGGCGCCCACGGGCCGGTCGCGGAGGTGGGCTGGCTGACGGCCGAGGGCAGCCTCGCCACCCTGCGCTACGCCACCCCGCCCGCCACCGGCAAAACCGACGCCGAAACCCTGACCACCGCCCTGACAACCCTGGCCCAGACCCTGAAGACCCGCACCCTCTAGACCACCCCCGCCCCGCCGCCTCACCCCTCGCGGCGATCTTGCACTTCTGGCCCTCGGATCGCCCGTTATGTCGGAAGCGTTCGGGCAGAAAGTGCAAGATCGGCGGGGCAGTCGGGGAGGGGAAGGGAAGGGGGAGGGGCGCGGGGGAGGAGGGGCGGGTTAGTGGGCGGCTACGAAGACGCGGGAGGCTACCTCGCGGGGGAGGCGGATGCGGTCGCCGGAGCGGTCGATCGAGACGCCGTCACGCTCCTGGGCCACCGTCACCGTCGCGCCCGGGTCCACACCGGCGGCGTGCAGTTGCCGGAGCACGTCCGCGTCGGTCTGCACGCTCTCGCAGATCCGCCGGACGACGACCGGCCCGGTGAGGCCGGGGAACGCCAGGTTGCGCTCACCCTCGGCCGCCTCGGCGGTCGACGGCTCGGGCGTGCCCAGCTCCTCCAGCCCCGGGATCGGGTTGCCGTAGGGCGAGCGGGTCGGCCGGTTGAGCAGGTCGTAGACCCGCTTCTCGACCGCGTCGCTCATCACGTGCTCCCACCGGCAGGCCTCCTCGTGGGCCTCCTCGTAGGGCATCCCGATCACGTTGACCAGCAGCAGTTCGGCGAGCCGGTGCTTGCGCATCACCGAGACCGCGTTGCTGCGGCCGTGCGGGGTGAGCGCCAGGTGCCGGTCGCCCTCGACGGTGAGCAGGCCGTCGCGCTCCATCCGGGCGACGGTCTGACTGACGGTGGGCCCGCTCTGCCCCAGCCGCTCGGCGATCCGGGCACGCAGGGGCGGCACCCCCTCCTCCTCCAACTCGAGGATGGTCTTGAGGTACATCTCGGTCGTGTCGACCAAATCCGTCTTGGACACCTTCATCCCTTCCCTGCTGCGGCGAAGGTAACTTCAGGCTGGGTCGTGTCGACCAGAATCGTGCTTCACGCCAGCGGCCCTCCGGGCAACGATGCTACCTCGGTGTTCGCTGAACGACGCACGGCGAACCGCCAGGTACCTACCGGGATGGTGTTGACTGGACGCCATGTCCCGAACCGAGGATCTGCTGGTCGAGGCCGACCAGCTCGCCGTCGTACTCGAAGAGCACGCCGACCCGCCGACGTTGCTCGACGTCCGCTGGCGGCTCGCCGGCCCGCCCGGCCGGGACGACTACGCCGCCGGCCACCTTCCCGGCGCGGTCTTCGTCGACCTGGACACGGCCCTCTGCGGGCCGCCCGGCCCCGCCGGCCGCCACCCGCTGCCCGACCCCGCCGCGCTCCAGGCCGCGCTGCGGGGCGCCGGCGTCCGGGCCGGTCGTCCCGTGGTGGTGTACGACGGCGGCGACGGCATGGCCGCCGCCCGAGCCTGGTGGACCCTGCGCTGGGCGGGCCACCGGCCGGTACAGCTGCTGCACGGCGGCTTCCCGGCGTGGCTCGCCGCCGGGCTGCCCACCAGCACGGCGGTGCCGACCCCGGAGCCGGGCGACGTCGAGGTGCGCCCCGGCGCGCTGCCGGTGCTCGACACCGGCGAGGCGGCCCGGCTGGCCGCGGCCGACGACGGCGTCCTGCTCGACGTGCGCGCCGCCCCGCGCTACCGGGGCGAGGCCGAGCCGGTCGACCCGGTCGCCGGTCACATCCCCGGCGCGGTGAACCTGCCCGCCCCCGAGTACGTCGCCGAGGGCCGGTTCCCGGCCGCCGACGCGTTGCGCGCGCGGTTCGCCGCCGCCGGGGTCGGCGAGGGCCGGCCGGTCGGGGCGTACTGCGGGTCCGGGGTGACCGCGGCGCAGGCCGTGCTCGCGCTGCACCTCGCCGGCCGTCCGGACGCGGCACTCTACGTCGGATCGTGGAGCAACTGGGTCGCCGATCCGGCCCGCCCGGTGGCGACCGGCCCGACCCCGGGCTGAGCGGACCGCGCCGGCGGCGACCGGACGACCGCGCGCCGGGGCGACACCGGGCGGCCGGGCAGCGCGTGCGTCGGGGCCGCCGGGGCGCTCGTGCGACGATGAGGTCATGTCCGACGACACGGTGGTGGTGTGGGACGAGTCCCTGCTCGCCTACGACATGGGGGACCATCCCCTCGACCCGGTCCGCGTGGAGCTGACCTTCGCGCTGGCCCGCGAGCTGGGTGTCCTGGAACGTCCCGGGGTGCGGCTGGTCAAGCCGGAGCCGGCCGACGACGCGCTGCTGACCCGGGTGCACGACCCGCGCTACCTCGACGCGGTGCGGATGGCCCCCCGCGACCCGCTCTTCGCCGGGTTCGGGCTGGGCACCTCGGACAATCCGGTCTTCGACGGCATGCACGAGGCCAGCGCGCTGGTGGCCGGGGCCACGGTGGCCGCCGCCGAGGCGGTCTGGCGCGGCGAGGCCCGGCGGGCCGTCAACGTGGCCGGTGGGCTGCACCACGCCATGCCGGCCCGGGCCGCCGGGTTCTGCGTCTACAACGACCCGGCGGTGGCCATCGCCCGCCTGCTCGACCTGGGCGCCGAGCGGATCGCGTACGTGGACGTGGACGTGCACCACGGCGACGGGGTGCAGCAGGTCTTCTGGAACGACCCGCGGGTGCTGACGGTCAGCGTGCACGAGACGCCGCTGGCGCTCTTCCCGGGCACCGGCTTCCCCGACGAGACGGGCGGGCCGGAAGCCGAGGGCAGCGCGGTGAACGTGCCGCTGCCCCCGGGCGTGGACGACACCGGCTGGCAGCGCGCCTTCCACGCGGTGGTGCCGTCGGTGCTGCGCGCGTTCCGGCCGCAGGTGCTGGTCACCCAGTGCGGGGCCGACGGGCACCGGCTCGACCCGCTCGCCGACCTCAACCTCTCCGTGGACGGGCAGCGCGCCACGTACCTGGCCCTGCGGGCGCTCGCCGACGAGCTCTGCGAGGGCCGGTGGGTGGCCACTGGTGGTGGCGGGTACGCGCTGGTCGAGGTGGTGCCCCGGGCCTGGACGCACCTGCTCGCGGTGGCCACCGGGGAGCCGCTCGACCCGGCGCGGCTGACCCCGGCCCCGTGGCGGGAACTTGCCGCCGCCCGCCGGCCGGGCCGGCCGGTCCCGCTGCGGATGACCGACGACGTCGACCCGGCGTACGAGCCGTGGCAGCCGACCGGCGAGCCGAACGCGGTGGACCGGGCGATCGCGGCGGCCCGCAAGACCGCCTTCCCGCTGTTCGGCCTCGACCCGCACGACCCGCGGGACTGAGCTGGCCGGGGAGGGCCGCGACAGGTGACCACTGTGGAACATCCGGTGGACGTGCTGCTCAGCGACGGCACCACCGTGCAACTACGGCCGATCCACCCGTCGGACGGGCCGGAGATCGTGGCGATGCACTCGCGCTTCTCCGAGCGCACCCGCTACCTGCGGTACTTCTCCCCGTACCCGCGCATTCCCGAGCGGGACCTGCGCCGCTTCGTCAACGTCGACCACCGCGACCGGGAGGCGTTCGTGGTGCTGGTCGGCGACCGGATCGTCGCCGTCGGCCGCTACGAGCGGCTCGGCCCGGAGTCCCCCGAGGCCGAGGTGGCGTTCGTCGTCGAGGACGCCTACCAGGGCCGGGGCATCGGCTCGGTGTTGCTGGAGCACCTGGCCGACGCGGCCCGCCGCAGCGGCATCGCCAACTTCGTGGCCGAGGTGCTCCCGGCCAACGGCGCGATGCTGCGGGTCTTCTCCGACTTCGGCTACCAGGTCCAGCGGCAGTTCGCCGACGGTGTGGTGCACCTGACCTTTCCCATCGCGCCCACCGACGCCACCCTCGAAGTGCAGCGCGGCCGGGAACACCGCACCGAGGCCCGCTCGATCGCCCGGCTGCTCGCCCCGCGCGGCGTCGCCGTCTACGGTGCCAGCGCCACCGGGCAGGGCGTCGGCGCGGCGGTGCTCGGGCACCTGCGCGACGGCGGCTACCCCGGCCCGGTGGTCCCCGTGCACCCCACCGCGGAGACGGTGGCCGGGCTGCCGGCGTACCCGTCGGCGGCCGACGCCGGCGCGCCGGTCGACGTGGCCGTGGTGGCGGTGCCGCCCGGGGCGGCGCGGGAGGTGGTCGCCGACGCGTCCGCCGCCGGCGCGCACGCCCTGGTGGTCATCTCCGCCGGCTTCGCCGAGGCCGGCGCCGACGGCGCGGCCGCGCAACGCGCCCTGGTCCGCGCGGCGCACGCGGCGGGCATGCGCGTGGTCGGCCCGAACTGCCTGGGGGTGGCGAACACCGACCCGGCGGTACGCCTCAACGCCACGCTCGCGCCCCGGCTGCCGGTGCCCGGGCGGGTGGGCATCTTCAGCCAGTCGGGCGCGTTCGGGGTGGCGTTGCTGGCCGAGGCCGACCGGCGCGGGCTGGGGCTGTCGAGCTTCGTCTCGGCCGGCAACCGGGCCGACGTCTCCGGCAACGACCTGCTCCAGTACTGGCAGGACGACCCCGGCACCGACGTGATCATGTTGTACCTGGAGACCTTCGGCAACCCGCGCAAGTTCGCCCGGCTGGCCCGCCGGATCGGCCGGGAGAAGCCGGTCGTGGCGCTCGCCTCGCCGGCCCGCCCGCCCGGCGTGGGCGACTCCGCCGGGCCGGACGAGGTGGCCGTGGGGGCGCTGTTCGCCCACTCCGGCGTGATCCGGGTGGACACCGTCGCCGAGCTGCTCGACGTCGGGGTGCTGCTGGCCCACCAGCCGCTGCCGGCCGGCAGCCGGGTCGGCGTGGTCGGCAACTCCTCGGCGCTGACCGGGCTGGCGGCCACCGCCTGCGCCGCGCAGGGGCTCACCGTCGCCCACGGCTATCCGCGCGACGTCGGCCCGCGTGCCGGCGCGGCCGAGTTCGCCGCCGCGCTCGCCGAGGCGGGCGCCGACGACGGGGTGGACGCGCTGGTGGTGGTGTTCGCCCCGCCGCTGCCCGGCCAGCTCGCCGACAGCGAGGCGGACTTCACCGCCGCGCTGCCCAGCGCCTTCGCCGCCGGCAAGCCGGCCGTCGCGACGTTCCTGGTCGGCCGGGCGCCCGCCGGGGTGCCCGCGTACCCGAGCGTGGAGGAGGCCGTCCGGGCCCTCGCCCGGGTCACGGCGTACGCCGACTGGCTGCGCCGGCCGGCGGGCGTGCTGCCGGAACTGCCCCGGGTGGACGGGGCGGCGGCGCACGCCGCCCTGCGCCCGGAGGCCCTCGATCCGGGGGGACTGCTCTCCGCGTACGGCATCGACGTGGTGGAGTCGGTGCCCGTGCGGTCCGCCGCGCAGGCCGTCGACGCGGCGACCCTGCTCGGCTTCCCGGTGGCGCTCAAGGCGGCGGCCCCCGGGCTGCGGCACCGGCTCGACCTCGGTGCGGTCCGGCTCGACCTGCCCGACGCGGCCACGGTGGGTCGGGCGTACGCGGAGATGGCGGCGGTCTTCGGCGCGGACGTCCTGGTGCAGCCGATGGTCCCGCCGGGCGTGGCCTGCGTGGTCGAGCTGGTCGAGGATCCGGCGTTCGGCCCGGTGGTCGGCTTCGGGCTCGGCGGTGTCGCCACCGAGCTGCTCGGCGACCGGGCCTGGCGGGCGGTGCCGCTCACCGACCTGGACGCTGCCGAGCTGGTCGACGAGCCCCGGGCGGCGCCGTTGCTGCGCGGCCACCGGGGCGCGGCGCCGGTGGACCGGGCGGCCCTGGCGGACCTGCTGCTGCGGGTGGGGCGGCTCGCCGACGAGCAGCCGCGGGTCCGCGCGTTGACCCTCAACCCGGTGCTCGCCCGCCCCGACGGCATCTCGGTGCTGCACGCCACCGTCCGGATCGGCTCCGCCGTGCCCCGCCCCGACACCGGCCCCCGCCGCCTGTGAGGAAGGGCACCTTCCTCACGCCTGCGGTAGAGGAAGGTGCCCTTCCTGACACTTCGCGGCGCGGCTGCGAACCGGTCAGGCCGCCCGGCTGGAGATCTGCTGCACGGCCCAGGCGTTGCCGTCGGGGTCGGTGAAGAAGAGGAAGCCGACGTTGTCCAGCGGGTCGGGCACCGGGCGCGGGTTCTCGCCGATCACCTGGATCTCGCTGACCTCGACGCCGCGCCCGACCAACTCCGCGCGTGCCCGACGCAGGTCGGGCACGACCAGTTGGAGTCCCCTGAGCGAGCCCGCCGGCATGTCGGGCACCATCCCCCTGCCGATCACGATCGAGCACCCGGAACCGGGCGGGGTCAGCTGCACGATCCGCGCGTCGTCGCCGACCACCGTGTCGTGGTCCACGACGAAGCCGAGCTGGTCGGCGTAGAACGACTTGGCCCGGTCCACGTCGGAGACCGGCACGATCACCACTTCCAGAGTCCAGTTCACACCCGTTGGTAGCCCGCCGGGCGACCCGGGTCAAGGAGCCCGGCCGGACGAACGCGAGGCCCCGGCGAACCGCCGGGGCCTCGCGTGGTGCGGGGGACGTCAGCAGGCGTACGCCTCCAGACGCTGCGCCCGCTCCGGCGCGCGCAGCTTCAGGAGGGTCACCTTCTCGATCTGCCGGATCCGCTCCCGGGACAGGCCGAACTCCCGCCCCACCTCGTCGAGGGTGCGCTGCCGGCCGTCGTCGAGGCCGAACCGGAGCCGGATCACGGCCTGCTCCCGCTGGGACAGGGTGGACAGCACGATACTCACCTCGTTGCGCAGTTCGCCCTGCGCTGCGGCGTCACCCGGCTCGGCGCTCGGGTCGACCGCCGCCACGAAGTCACCGAGTGCGCTCTCGCCGTCCTCGCCGACCGCCTGGTCGAGGCTCACCGGCTCCCGGTCGTACGAGATCAGCTCGATCACCTGGAACTCCGGGATGTCCATCGCCCGGGCGACCTCGGCGACGGTGGGCTCGCGGCCCAGCGAGACGGCCAGCTCGCGGCGGGCCCGGACCATGCGGTTGACCTGCTCGACCATGTGCACCGGGATGCGGATGGTGCGGGCCTGGTCGGCCATCGCCCGGGTGATCGCCTGCCGGATCCACCAGGTGGCGTAGGTGGAGAACTTGTAGCCCTTGGCGTAGTCGAACTTCTCGACCGCGCGGATCAGGCCGAGGTTGCCCTCCTGGATCAGGTCGAGGAAGGCCATGCCGCGACCCGTGTAGCGCTTGGCGATGCTGACCACCAGGCGCAGGTTCGCCTCCAGCAGGTGGTCCTTCGCGGCCCGGCCCTGCGTGACGACCAGCTCCAGGTCGGCCCGCAGCTCCGTCGAGACGGGGGTGCAGGTCGCCAGTTTCTCCTCGGCGAACAGCCCGGCCTCGATCCGCTTGGCCAGGTCGACCTCCTGCGCGGCGGTCAGCAGCTTCGTCCGGCCGATTCCGTTCAGGTATGCCCGGACCAGGTCCGTGGAGACGCCACGCTCGTCGGTGGCGTCGAGGTCGGTCAGGGTTTCGGTGGCGCTCGCGGCCTCGGTGGTGCCGGCCGGGCGCGTCCGGTGCTCCATCATGTGCTGGGCCATCTCAGTTCTCCCCGTGTCCACGTCTGTGCCGTTGGATCCGGCGCGGTGGTGCCGGTGTGACACTTAGCTTGGCGGGCGGGGCGTGAAACGGGAGTGAGGCGATCGGGGACCCGACACGAATTCTCGTCGGACACCTGCTCAGCGTGGGCGGCTCGTCGCCGGGCGCTTGTTGCCGCAGGCGGTTACCGTGCCAGCGGTCGGCCAGTAGGGCCGGCGACCGGCGGCGACGTCGGCGCACCGGAACAGGTTATGGAGGGTGTCGTGGTCTTCAAGCGGCTCATGCAGGCGATGGGTGTGGGTGGCCCGTCGGTGGAAACCGTGCTGGCGAATCCGAACTGCCGCCCCGGCGGCCAGCTGGAGGGCGTCATCCACGTGGCCGGCGGCGACCACTCGGTCGACGTCGAGTACGTGGCCCTGGGCCTGGTCACCCGGGTCGAGGTGGAGAGCGGCGACAACGACTACGAGACCACGCAGGAGTTCCACCGGCAGGCCGCGACCGGCGCCTTCCGGTTGGAGGCGGGGCAGCGCCACGACATCCCGTTCCGCTTCCCCGTGCCGTGGGAGACCCCGCTCACCGACCTGTACGGGCAGCACCTGCACGGGATGACGATGGGGCTGCGTACGGAGCTGGAGGTGGCCCGGGCAGTGGACAAGGGTGACCTGGACGCCGTGGCGGTGCACCCGCTGCCGTCCCAGCAGCGGCTCCTGGAGGCGTTCCTGCGGCTGGGCTTCCGGTTCGCCCGGGCCGACGTGGAGCGGGGTCACATCTACGGCGTGCGGCAGAGCCTGCCCTTCTACCAGGAGATCGAGTTCTACCCGGCGCCCCAGTACGCCGGCGCGATCAACCAGCTGGAGGTCACCTTCGTCACGGACCCGCAGCAGATCCAGGTGGTGCTGGAGCTCGACAAGCGCGGCGGCCTGTTCACCGAGGGCCGGGACGCCTTCGGCCGCTTCACCGTCGACCACGCCACCGCCGAGCGCACCGACTTCACCGGCCAGCTCGACGGCTGGATCCGCCAGTCGCTCCAGCGGCGCGGCCTCTTCTCCTGACGGTGGGCGGGCCGGCCCCGACGGATGCGGCCGGCAGCGGCAGGCACGGGAGAGCCACCCGTTGCCCGCCGGCCGTCACGCCCAGCCGTGGCGTGCGGCGTGCCAGCCGAGCTGCATCCGGGTCTCCACCCCCGCGAGGTCCATCAGGTGGCGCAGGCGTCGC
The DNA here is from genome assembly GCF_040643815.1 of Micromonospora sp. NPDC047074. NCBI lineage: Bacteria > Bacillati > Actinomycetota > Actinomycetes > Micromonosporales > Micromonosporaceae > Micromonospora > Micromonospora sp. NPDC047074. The sequence goes on along the minus strand of NZ_JBEYVB010000019.1, from coordinate 53,155 downwards.
TGGAGCGTCCGCAACGACAGGTCGAGCTGGGCGGCGACGACCGGGTCGGTGAGCCCGGCCAGCAGCAGCGCCAGGATCCTCCGGTCCAGCTCGGTCGGGCCGTCGGCCGTGGGGCCCGCGTCGCTGTCGTCGGCGGGGGCGGCCAGCGCCGACGAGTCGAGCGGGTGCGCGTGCCGCCAGACGATCTCGAACAGCGCGTCCATCGCGGCGAGCAGCCCGGTGCGGTGCAGCAGCACCGCTCCGGGCTCGCCGCCGGGCGTGGCGGTCAACGGCACCAGGGCCAGCTCCGTGTCGGCCAGGATCAGCTTGATCGGCAGGTGGTCGACCACCCGTACCTCGACGCCGTCGCGCAGCGACTCCAGCGTCTCGGCGACCACTCCCGGTATGGCAAGCGTCGGCCGGTCGATCACGACCCGGAACCGCACCCCCTGGCCGACCGCCGTCGACTCCACCCCGTTGGCGCCCGGTGGCACGGCGATGAACGGCGTGGTGACGAAGCTGCGCACCTGCGTGCGGGCGGCGTGCTGCACCTGCGCGAACCGGTGCCGGACGGCGTCGACCCCGCTGACCACCTCGATCAGCTCGTCGATCGAGCGCCCCGCGATCGACGAGCGGTACTCCTCGGCCAGCCTGACCAGCGCGAGTTCCGCGTTGTGCAGGGCGCCCCGCTGCTCGCTGATCAGCGCCCCGAGCGCGACGGCGGGCGGCGCCACGGAGAACTGCTCGTCCGGGCCGCGCTTCACCAGGCCGTACGCCGTCAGTTGCGAGAGCGCCGCCTCGACCGCCACGGCGGGCATCCGCAGGGCGTCGCCAAGCTCGGCCGGGCCGGACTGACCCCGCCGGACCAGCAGGCCGTAGACCGCCTCGTCCCCGGGGCTCAGACCCAACGCGCCCAGCATCGGTGGCTGCCTCCCTCTGCCCGCTGCGGCAGGCAGAGTATGGGACACGGTCACCGGTCCTGACCAGCCCGGGAGTGCGGACCGGTCGTCGGGAAGGGCCCCGGAACGCTCCGCGTCCCGGGGCCCCGCCAGCCATCTCACCGCAGGCCGTACGCCCGGATGAGTTCCTGCCGGATGCCGAAGCCGGCGTCCGTCTCGGCGCTGGCCCGCACCGACACGAAGCCGCCCGGCTTCCTCGGCAGGTCGAGCGAACCGGTCCAGCGGTCACCCGCGCCCTTGCTCAGGGTCACCTTCCGCCAGGTGGCGCCGTCGTCGTACGAGACGTCCAGCGTGACCGACGTGACGGTGCCGGTGCCGGTGCCGCCCGGCTGCGGTCCGGCCTTGACGCTGATCCGCTGGCTGGTGCCCGCCTTCACGTCGCCGCGCAGGTCGGTCTCCAGCGCGTAGTCGAGCTGGAGCAGCGCGAACGGGACGAAGGTGTCGGCGTCGTTCGAGCCGGAGACGAAGTCCCACTCGGTGTGCGTACGGGTGGACAGCCGCCACCGTTCGGCCGGCCGCGAGGCGTCCAGCACCAGCCGGTACGGCAGCGTGCCGGCGGGCACCGGATTCCACTGCAGGTCGGCGTTCCACTCGTTCTCGCCCACCAGCTTGTCGCCCTGGTAGAGCTTGAGGTGCGTCGGCACCGAGCCCCACTCCATGTTGCCGCCGTGCTCCAGCACGTCGTCCGACGGGCTCCAGGCCTGCACGTTGAGGGTCATGTAGTCCTGGTAGCGGCTGTTGCGCACCCCGAACGCCCGGTTGAAGGCCGGCCGGACGGCCGGCGCGAACCAGTCCAACCTGGTCGTGGTGCCCTTGGCGTACGTGTTGAGGTAGGCCGTGTCGGTCCAGCCGCCCTGGTCGTGCACCTCGTGCCAGATTACGTCGGGCGTGACCCACTCGGTGCGCGTGTCCGGGTGCGACTCGGACTCCGCGAAGCCGAACGAGGGGCTGAAGACCATGTCGTACCGGTAGCCGGAGCCGGGGGAGTCCACGGCCGCGTGGTAGCGGGCGTCGATCCGGCCCAGGTCCCGCTGCCGGGGGTGGTAGACGAGCGGCTGGTTCGGCACCTGTCCGGGCCAGACCCGGGCCAGGTCGTAGACGTAGCCGGCGTACGGGGTCCGGGTGACGGTCAGCTTCCGCGGCCCGCCCCGGGTCGCGGCGATCAACTGCTTGCCGGCGTCGCGGTGCACGGTGGCGACGGGGATGGCGGACTCGCCGACGTACTCGTTGAGGATGCCGGCGCCGTCGTTGACGACCAGCAGCAGCTTCGCGCCGGCGGCCGCCGCGGCGGCGGCCCGGACGGTCGGGTCGACCGCGTCGCTGCGGGTCACCACCACGGCCCGGCCCTTGACGTCGAGACCGGCGTACGCCTCCGGGGCACCGGTGCCCGCGTAGACCGGCCGCAGCGTCTCGGTGCCGGCGGTGACGGTGCTGCCCGGCTGGACCGTGGCGTCGATCGGGGACCGGCCGGGGATGCGCAGGCTCAGCATCGGCTCCCCCTTGCGCCACCGCGCCGCCATGGTGAACGAGACCGTGCTGACCCGCTCGGTCGGCAGGACGTACAGGTCGTCGTAGCGGATCGGCAGCTGGTACGCCGCCCGGAAGTCGCTGCCGTCGGCGTACCCGACGGTGTAGTCCAGCTTGCGCTGCCGGTCCTCGGTCCGCTCCGGCGCGGTGGTGTCGAGCAGCCGGGCCCGGCGCGCGTCCAGCACCACCTCGGTGCCCCGGTCGAGCACGGTCTCCGGGTCCAGCAGCAGGGCGAAGCCGAGCCGGTCGCCCCGCTCGCCGGGGACGTCCAGCACGGCCTCGACCGTGTAGGTCCCCTTCGGCAGCCGCAGCGTCCGCTCGCCGGCGACCGGGTACTGCCCGGGGTTGGGCTCGCCGGCCCGGTTCACCAGGACCGTCGCGTCGGCCGGCTTGCCGTCGCGGCCGATCAGCTTGACCTTCAGGTCGTACCGCTCGTTCTCCTTGAGCAGCCCCAGCGCGGTACGGGTGACCGCCGCGCCGGTGGCGGCGTCGGTGCCCACCAGGTAGCCGGTCAGCTCGCCGTGCGCGTCGCCGCGCGGGTCGCCGGTGACCGCGACGTCGGCGCTGCCGCCCGCCGGCACGGTCACCGAGGAGGCGCCCAGCGCGAACGGGCCGCCGCCGGTCAGGGCGAGGTCGAGGGTCACGGGGGCGGTGCCGGAGTTCGTAAAGGTGACCGACCGGGTGACCGGGGCGTCGGTCGGCTCGTGCGGCCAGTCGAAGGTGCCGAAGAACGCCGAGCCGGTGGCGCGTACGGTGCCACGCACCGCCGCCGCCACGTCGAGCCGGCCGGTGCCGACCTGGTACGGCCGGTACTCGTCGGCCAGGCCCTTCGCGCTGCTCATCAGCGCGTCCTTGAGCTGCTGACCGGTCCAGTCGGGGTGCCGCTGGGCGAGGATCGCGGCGGCCCCGGCGACGTGCGGCGTGGCCATCGAGGTGCCGTCCATGCCCTGGTACGGGCCCTCGCCGGCGGCCTGCTGCGAGCGGGCCGCGACGATGCCGACGCCGGGCGCGGCGAGGTCCGGCTTGAGCGCGCCGGTGCGGGCCAGCGGGCCGGTGCTGGAGAAGCCGGCCAGCGCGTCCTGCTTGTCGACCGCGCCGACCGTCAGCGCGCTCGGCGCGGTGCCGGGCGAGCCGATGGTCTGCGGGCCGGAGTTGCCGGAGGCGACGACGAAGAGCGTGCCGTGCCGCGCGGAGAGCGCGTCCACGGCGGCGACCATCGGGTCGGTGCCGTCGGTCAGCGAGCCGTCGCCGAGGCTCATGTTGACCACGTCGGCCCGGGACTCGGCCGCCCACTGCATGCCGGCGATGATCCAGGAGTTGAGGCCGTACCCGCCGTTGTCGAGGACCTTCCCGACGATCAGGTCCGCGCCCGGGGCGACGCCCCGGTGGTCGCCGCCGGAGGCCGCGCCGGTGCCGGCGATCGTCGAGGCGACGTGGGTGCCGTGCCCGTTGACGTCGGAGGTGTCCTCGCCGGGCACGAAGCTGACCTTGTCGTCGACCTGGTCGACCAGGTCGGGGTGGCCGGGGTCGACCCCCGTGTCGAGCACCGCGACCCTCACCCCGCTGCCGTCGTACCCGGCGGCCCACGCCGCGGGCGCGCCGACCTGGGGCACGCTCTCCTTCAGTGCCGCCTTGACCCGGCCGTCGAGCCAGAGCTTCGTCACGCCGTCGCCGAGGGCCCGGGCCGGCGCCGTCGCCGTGGCGGGCGCGACGGTGGACCAGAAGGCGCGGGCCTGCTTCTTCTCGGTGGTCAGCGCCGCGCCACCGACGCTGGGCAGGTCGCGGACCAGCTTCGCGCCGCGCGGCGGCGCCGGCTTCGCCGTGCGTGCCTTCGCCGGGGTGTACGCCGCGATCAGCGGCAACGTCTTGGTCTTCGCGTCGTCGTACCCCATCTCGATGAGGTCGGTGACGTTGAACAGGCGCCGGTCGAGCTTGCCGCCGTCCAGGAGCGGCAGGGCCTCGTCGGGCAGCACGTACAGGTCGTCGCCGCTCTGCCGGACGCGTACGCCGCCGGTGGCGTTGTCGGGCCGGTCGACCTCGGCGGTGGCCTTGCCGTCCGCGAAGGTGGTGACCGTGACCACGTCGCCGGTGATCAGGGTGACCGTGTGGGTGCCCTGGGCGGCCAGGCCGGCCGGGGGCGGGCTGGCCGCCGTCGCGGGGTCCTGGATCGCGGCGAGGCCGGCCGCGACCAGACCGGCCGACGCGGCGGCGGCGGTCAGCCGCCGTCTCGCGTAGACCCAGGTGAAGGGCTGTGAGGGGGATGGCATGCGACGGTTCTACCGTCGCCGCTCCAGCTGCGTGAACAGTTGCCGGTGGCGGGGTTGTGCCACGGCGCGACTCCGCCACCGGCTCCGGTGCCGGACGCCGTGCCGGTCAGAGTTCGAGCAGCACCGTGCGCGGGCCGACATTGACGCTCTCGACCAGCATGTGGGCGCGGAAGCGGCCGGTCTCCACCTTCGCGCCGCGGCCCCGCAGCACCTCGACCACCGCCGTCACCAGGGGCTCCGCCACCTCGGCCGGGGCCGCCGCCGTCCAACTCGGACGCCGGCCCTTGCGGGCGTCGCCGTAGAGCGTGAACTGGCTGACCACCAGGATCGGCGCACCGGTGTCGGCCGCCGACCGTTCCTCGTCGAGGATCCGCAGCTCGTGCACCTTGCGGGCCATCGTGCGGGCCGTGTCCACGGTGTCGGTGTGGGTCACGCCGAGCAGCACCAGCAGCCCGTCGTCGATCGCGCCGACCACCTCGCCGTCGACCGTCACGCCGGCCCGGCCGACGGTCTGCACCACCGCCCGCATCAGCCGGCCACCGGCTCGATGAAGCCGCGCTCGACGAGGTGCGCGACGATCGGCCCGGCGGCCTCGGCCAGTTCCCCGGGGGTGACGTCGTGCGCGGCGGCCAGCAGGGCGAGCTGGTCGCGCAGCGGCAGCCGCCCGTCGGCCCCGCCGACCAGGGCCAGCACGAGAGGATCGATCTCCTCGGTCCAGCGCAGGCCGTGCGGCATGGCCAGCACCTGCCGGTCCACCGCCCAGCCCTCGTCGCCCATGGTGGCCTCCTGGCGCAGCTGGAGGTCGTCGGCCGCCCGGAAGCGGGCGGCGAGCAGCCCGTCGGTGTCGCGTGCGCGGAGCCAGTCCTGCCGGTCGAACCACGCGTCGACCCGGTCACCGAGCGGCGGCTCCACCCGCTGGCGCAGGTCCTCCACCCGGACGACCGGCGTGTCGTGGCCGGCGCGGCGCAACGAGACGATGCCGAAGCCGACCGCCTCCACCTTGTGCGCGTCGAACCAGTCCAACCAGGCCGCCGCCCGCCGCGGGTCGGCGGCCTCGCCGACGTCGGTGAGCCACAGGTTGACGTACGCCATCGGGTCGGCCACCTCCCGCTGGACGACCCAGGCGTCCAGCCCGGTGCCGTCGAACCAGCCGGTCACCCGCTCGGCCCAGTCCTCCCCGGTGACGTGCACCCAGTTGGCCAGGTACTGCATGGTGCCGCCCTCGGTCAGCAGGCCGGGCGCGGCGGCGGCCAGTTCCGCGCCGATCGCGTCGCCGACCCGCCCCGAGTCGCGGTAGACGTGCGTGGTGGTGCCGGGGCCGACCACGAACGGCGGGTTGCTCACCACCAGGTCGAAGCGCCGCCCGGCGACGGGGCCGACCATGTCGCCGCGGAGCAGCTCCCAGTCCTGGCCGTTGAGCGCGGCGGTGGTGGCGGCGAAGCGCAGCGCCCGCGCCGAGACGTCGGTGGCGGTGACCCGGCGCGCGTGGGTGGCCAGGTGCAGGGCCTGCACGCCGGAGCCGGTGCCCAGGTCCAGCGCGGCCTCGACGGGCCGGCGGACGGTCGCGCCGATCAGCGTCTGGGTCGCCCCGCCGATGCCGAGGACGTGCTCGGAGTGCAGCGGGCGGCCGGGCCGGGCGCTGGCCGGCACGTCGGCGAGGACCCACCAGTCGTCGCCGTACGGCTCCAGGTCCACCCCCATCCGCAGGCCGTCGCCGTGCCGCTCGACCAGGCCCCCGGCGAGCGCCTCGTCCAGCGACAGGGGCGCCAGCGCGGCTGCCACGGCCGCCTCCGGCTCGGTCTGCTCGCAGACGAACACCCGGATCAGGGTGTCGAGCGGGTCACGGTCCTCGGTGGCGCGCAGCGCGGCCCGGAAGTCGTTGCGGGCCACCCCGCCGGTGGCCTGCGCGCCGAGCCGGGTGGCGATGCCGTTCGAGGTGAACCCGGCCCGGGTCAGCGCGGTCCGCAACGCCTCGACGCCGGCGGGGGAGAGCAACATGTCGTGTCCGTCCACGTCGTCATCCTGCCTCCTGCCCCGCGCCGGGATGCGGCCACCCACGGGATCCGGACCTCCGCGGCCGGTCAGCCCGGCGGGTCCCTCGGGCAGCCGCCGCGCCAGGCCGCGGCGCGGCGCGTACGCGGTCGCGGCGCTACCGGCAGGATGGTGCCATGACGTTGTCGCTGCCCATCGGCCCCGAAGCCAACGAACTCATCAACCGGGACCCGCTGGCCCTGCTGATCGGGATGGTCCTCGACCAGCAGGTGCCGATGGAGAAGGCGTTCTCCTCCCCGTACGTGCTGGCGCAGCGCCTCGGGCACGCGCCCGACGCCCGGGAGCTCGCCGGGTACGACCCGGAGGCGCTCGTCGCCCTCTTCGCCCAACCGCCGGCGCTGCACCGGTTCCCGAAGGCGATGGCGGCCCGGGTGCAGGAGGTGTGCCGGTCCCTCGTCGACCGGTACGACGGCGATGCCGCCCGACTCTGGTCGGACGCGGCCGACGGCCGGGAGCTGCTGAGCCGCATCGCCGACCTGCCCGGCTTCGGCAAGCAGAAGGCGCAGATATTCCTCGCGCTGCTCGGCAAGCGGTTCGGGGTCACGCCGGCGGGCTGGCGGGAGGCGGCCGGTGGCTACGGCGACCCGGACGCCCACCGCTCGGTGGCCGACGTCATCGACGCCGAGTCGCTGCGGCGCGTGCGCGAGTACAAGCAGCAGATGAAGGCGGCGGCGAAGGCGAAGTCCGCCGAGGCGTGACGCCCGGGCGGTTTGGACCGGCGTTCAGGCGGCGGTCGGCCGGGAGAGGGCAGCCAGCGCGCGTCGTACGTCGGCGAGGGAGACCGTGGCCGAGTCGTCCAGGTCGGCCAGGCCGGCCTCGATCCACTGCCGCATCAGGGTGGTGACCCCGATGCCGCGCGCGTCGGCGGCGGCGCGCACCCGCTCGTAGGTCTCCAGGGGCAGCCGCACCGAGCGGCTGACCATGGGGGTGTCGGTGTCGGGGGTGGGCAGTTCCACCGGCCGGCTCCCGTCGATCAGCTCCGCGAGCCGGTCGTCGCCGCTGTGGAACTGCTTCGTCGCGTCGTTACGGTTCATCGTCACCGCCTCCTCATCGGCGAGATCTCCGCACGGCCTCGTCGTAGCGCTTCGCCTCGACGTCGCTGAGCTCGCGGGCGGAGAGGATGTCCCAGTCGTTGTCCGTGCCGTCGGCCTCGGCGAGCAGCACCGCCAGTCGACGCCCCCGGCTGGCGGCGGCGTAGACCACCATCACGTCGTCGCCGAGGTGGCGGATCACCCGACGGGTGCTGTGCAGCGCCTCCCAGACTTCCCCGGGCGTGACGTCGTAGACCCTCAGGTTGGCCAACGCCTCGTCGGTGAAGCTGAACCTGCTGCCCACGGCGCGAGCGTACCACGGACGTGGTACGCGTCCGGATGAAGCGAATTTCGCTGATCACGCGCCGTAGGTGACAGGATGAGGCGTAATCCCCTCCGAGGAGGTCCGTGGTGAAGCGTCAGGCGTACCAGCCGATCCTGATCACCGACGCCCCGCGCAGCCAGGACGACCAGCTCAACAGCCGCCAGCGGCGCTACGTCCTGATGATGGGCATCCGGGTGGTGTGCGTGATCGTCGGTGCCGTCCTGGTCGGCGTACAGGCCCCGCTGCTCTGGCTGTGGCTGCCGATGGTGGCCCTGGGCATGGTGCTCATCCCGTGGCTGGCGGTGCTGCTGGCCAACGACCGGCCGCCCAAGGAGCAACACCGGCTGGCGACCCGCTTCCAGCCCCGCCACCGGGACGACACCCCGCCGATGAGCCTGCCCGCCGAGGAACGCCCCCACAAAATCATCGACGCCGAACCCTGACCCGCCCCCTCCCTCCCGCCCCCTCCCGCCCGCCCCTCCCGCCCCCTCCCGCCCGCCCCTCCGTCCCCTTGCGCGGCGATCTTGCACTTTGTGCCCCGACGAAAGCCACCAAAGGGACAGGTGCCGGGCGGAAAGTGCAAGATCGCGGGCGCCCTCTCGTCGGGCGAGAGGGTGCGGGGGCGGGGGTGGGTGGGGTCAGGGGGTGGGGCGGGCGCCGATCTGGGAGACCGCCAGGGCGCCGAGGTCGCCGGCCCGGCGCAGGGCGACAGTCGGCTCCGCGCCGTCCAGCCAGGCGGCCAGCAGCCCGGCCGCGAAGGCGTCCCCGGCCCCGGTGACGTCGACCACCGCCACGCGGCGGGCCGGCGCCATGACGGCCGGGGCGGCCCGGTCCACCCAGATCGCCCCGGCCGCGCCCTGCTTGACGACGGTCCGCCGGGCGGCGGCTGACAACGCCCGCCCCTGCGCCGCCGGGTCCATCCCGCCGGCCAGCACCGTCGCCTCGTCGGCGTTGACCAGCAACAGGTCGACCCCGCGTACCCAGGACAGGAAGGCCGCCGCGCCGACCCGCCGCAGCGGAGCCGCGGAGGCCGCGTCGACGCTGGTCGTGAGCCCGCGTTCGCGGGCGGCGGCCAGCGCGCGCAGCCCCGCCGGTCGGGACTCCGTGTCCAGCAGGGTGTACCCGGACAGGTGCAGGTGTCGCGCGTCCGGCGCGGCGGCCAGCGCCGCGTCGACGTCCCGCGGGGCCAGCAGCAGGTTCGCGCCCCGCTCGGTGACCATCGTCCGCTCCCCGGCGGTGGCCAGCACGATGACCGTGCCGGTGGCCCGATCGGGGTACACGGTCACCGCGCAGTCGACCCCCGCGCGCTCCAGCTCGGCCACCCGGGCTCGCCCGGCGTCGTCGTCGCCGACGGCGCCGACCAGCGTGACCGGTACGTCCTGGGCGGCGAGCCAGGCGGCCGTGTTGGCGGCCTGACCGCCGCCGCCGAACCGGATGGCCGCCGCGGTGTCGGACCCCGTGGCCAGCGGCCCGGCCAGCACCGCCACCACGTCGGTGATCAGGTCGCCGACGACGAGGACGCGACCGGCGGTCATGCCCCGGCGCGGCGGGCGGCCGCGGCGACGGCGATCCGCGCGGCGAGGTCGGCGTTGCGCAGGATGATCCGGACGTTCACCGCCAGGCTCGCTCCCTCGGTGGCCGAGTGGAAGTGTGCGAGCAGGTAGGGCGTCACGGCCTTGCCGGTCACCCCGTCGCGTTCCAGCAGCGCCAGCCCGTCGGCGAGGGTGCGGTCGTGCAGCTCCGGGTCGAGCTGCTCGTCGGTCGGCAGCGGGTTGGCCACGATCAGCCCGCCGTGGTGCACGCGGTGCTGCTCCCGGGCCGCCAGCACGTCGGCGACCTGCTCCGGGGAGTCCAGCGACCAGTCCAGGTCGAAGCCGCCGTCGGTGATGAAGAAGCCGGGGAACCGCCGCGTCCGGTAGCCGACCACGCCGACGCCGAGGGTCTCCAGCCGCTCCAGGGTGGCGCCCACGTCGAGGATCGACTTGACCCCGGCGCAGACCACCGCGATCGGCGTCCGGGCGAGGGTGACCAGGTCGGCCGACTCGTCGAAGGTCTGCGCGGCCTCCCGGTGCACCCCGCCGAGGCCGCCGGTGGCGAACACCCCGATCCCGGCGGCGGCGGCCACCGCGCTGGTCGCGGCCACGGTCGTGGCACCGTCCGCGCCGGTCGCGGCAGCGAGGGCGAGATCGCGTACGGAGAGCTTGGCGACCCCGTCGACGGTGGCGAGCCGGGTCAGCTCCGCGTCGTCCAGGCCCACCACGAGTTGACCGCCCACCATGCCGATGGTCGCCGGGACCGCGCCCGCGTCCCGGACGGCCTGTTCGATCTGCCGGGCCACCCGGAGGTTGTCCGGGCGGGGGAGGCCGTGCGAGACGATGGTGCTCTCCAGTGCGACGACGGGATGTCCGTCACGCAGGGCGTCGGCCACCTCGGTGCCGTAGCGGATGTGAAAGTCAGTCACGTAACCACCGTACGGCCCCTGTCGGGGCGGCCTGAAGTGGACCGGGCCACGGTGACCTGCCAGACTTGTCGGTCGGAGGTGTAAAAGTGAGTACAGAGGTTCTCGAGCGTCCGGAGCTGAAGGACGCCGACACCGGTCCCGAGATGTTCCACTACGTCCGGAAAGAGAAGATCGCCGAGAGTGCCGTCATGGGCACCTTCGTCGTGGCGCTCTGCGGAGAGACCTTCCCGGTGACCAAGGCCGCCAAGCCCGGCTCGCCGGTCTGCCCCAAGTGCAAGGAGATCTACGACTCCTGGGCGGAGTGATGCGGGCCTCCCGGGCCGAGTGATCCGGGCCGGCCCCGCCGGCCCCGCACGTAGCCTTCGGCGGTGAACACCTCCACCGCCCTGCTCCTCGCCGACCTCACCGGAGTGGCGGTCTTCGCCGCGTCCGGGGCCTCCGCGGCGGTGGCCAAACGACTCGACCTCTTCGGCGTCGTCTTCGTCGGTTTCGTGGCCGCGCTCGGCGGCGGGATCTTCCGGGACCTGGCGATCGACGAGGTGCCGCCGTTGGCCTTCGCCGACTGGCGGTACGCCGCCACGGCCGCCGTCACCGCCGCCGCCGTCTTCTGGCTGCATCCGCAGTTCGCCCGGCTGCGTACCACCGTGCTGGTGCTGGACGCGGCCGGCCTGGGGCTGTTCACCGTCACCGGCACGGTCAAGGCGCTCGACGCCCAGGTGCCGCCGGTGGGCGCCTGCGTGATCGGCATGCTCACGGCGATCGGCGGCGGCCTGGGGCGGGACCTGCTCACCGCCGAGATCCCGGTGGTGCTGCGACGGGAGATCTACGCCGTCGCCGCGCTCGCGGGCTCGATCCTCGTGGCGTTGCTGGACGCGGCCGGGCACGCCAACGCCATCTGGCTGACCGTGGCGGCCGTGTTCGTCTTCCTGTTCCGCCTGGTCGCGCTCCGGCGCCGCTGGTCGGCCCCGGTAGCCACCCTGCACCCCCCACGCCCCTGACCCGCCCTTCCCTCCCGCTCCCGCCCTCACCTGCCCCCAACCCCCGGCCCTGCCCGTCCCGGCCCTGCCCGTCCCGGCCCGCCCTGAATTCGTCGATCTTGCAGTTTCTGCCCGGAGAAAGGCCACATCCCGCCCAAAACAAGGGCCACAAGTGCATGATCGCCGGGGCCGGGGCCGGGGCCGGGGCCGGGGCCGGGGCCGGGGCCGGGGCCGGGGCCGGGGCCGAGGCCGAGGCCGAGGCCGGGGGCACGGGGGCGAGGTGAGGTCGGGGTGGTCGGGCCGGAGAGGCAGGGTGGGCGGAGAGGGGCAGGGCGAGAGGGGCGCGGGGGGGCAAGTGGGAAAGGTGGGTGGGTGGGGGCGTGGTGTCGGCTGGGGTGGGCGGCGGGCGCTGGTTATGCTGAGTCGGCCTTCGCGGCACCATCTGCGCGGAGGCGTTTTCATGGGCGGCGGTACCCGTGGCCCTCGCCCGGGGTCCGCCGTCAGGCGGTCGGAGAGGAGCTTCCCGTGGCGGCCCGGATGCCGGTGATCGAGACGTTTCCGGCACTGCGTGCGTGGCAGCGCAAGGCGCTCGTGGAGTACCTGCGTCGGCGGGACCCCGACTTCACCGCGGTCGCCACCCCCGGGGCCGGGAAGACCACCTTCGCCCTGCGGATCGCCGCCGAGTTGCTCGCCGACGGCACGGTCGAGGCGGTCACCGTGGTGGCTCCGACCGAGCACCTGAAGACCCAGTGGGCGCAGGCGGCGGCCCGGGTCGGTATCCAGCTCGACGCCGCGTTCCGCAACGCCGACCTGCACTCCTCCGCCGACTTCCACGGCGCCGTCGTGACGTACGCCCAGGTCGGTATGGCACCGCAGGTGCACAAGCGGCGTACCCTGACGCGGCGCACCCTGGTCATCCTCGACGAGATCCACCACGCGGGGGACAGCCGGTCGTGGGGTGACGGGGTGAAGGCCGCCTTCGAGGGTGCCGAGCGCCGGCTGATGCTCACCGGGACCCCGTTCCGCTCGGACGACAACCCGATCCCGTTCGTCAGCTACGAGCGGGGCGGCGACGGCTTCCTCCGCTCCCGGGCCGACTCGGTGTACGGCTACTCGGACGCGCTGCGCGACGGCGTGGTCCGGCCGGTGCTCTTCCTGGCGTACTCGGGGGAGACCCGGTGGCGCACCAACGCGGGGGAGGAGCTGGCGGCGCGGCTCGGCGAGCCGATGACCCAGGATCTCGTCGCGCAGGCGTGGCGTACCGCGTTGGACCCGGCGGGTGACTGGATGCCGCAGGTGCTGCGGGCCGCCGACGCCCGGCTGACCGTGTTGCGCAACGCGGGGATGCCCGACGCGGGTGGACTGATCATCGCCAGCGACCAGCAGACGGCCCGTTCGTACGCCAAGCTCATCGAGCAGGTCACCGGCGAGCGGGCGGCGGTGGTGCTCTCCGACGACGTGGGGGCGTCCGCGCGGATCGCGACGTTCGCGGCGTCCGAGCAGCGCTGGCTGGTGGCGGTCCGGATGGTCTCCGAGGGTGTCGACATCCCCCGGCTGGCGGTCGGCGTGTACGCGACCAGCGCCAGCACGCCGCTCTACTTCGCCCAGGCGATCGGCCGGTTCGTCCGCGCCCGCCGCCCTGGCGAGACCGCCTCGGTGTTCCTGCCCAGCGTGCCGCATCTGCTCGGGCTGGCCAGCGAGATGGAGGCCGAGCGGGACCACGTGCTCGGCAAGCCCAAGGATCGGGAGGGCTTCGACGACGACCTGCTGGAGCGTGCCCAGCGGGACGACCAGGCCAGCGGCGAGTTGGAGAAGCGGTTCGCCGCGCTCTCCGCCACGGCCGAGCTGGATCAGGTGATTTTCGACGGCGCCTCGTTCGGCACCGCCGCCCAGGCCGGCACCCCCGAGGAGGAGGAGTACCTGGGCCTGCCGGGGCTGCTCACCGCCGACCAGGTCGCCCTGCTGCTGACCAAGCGGCAGCAGGAGCAGCTGGCGGCCCAGCGCCGACGGGCGGCCAGGCCGGCTGAGCCGGCCGCTGAGACATCCACGGCACCCCCGGTACCAATGAGTGCCGCCCAGCGTCGGGTGGCCCTCCGTCGCCAGCTGAACGCCCTGGTGGCCGCCCGACACCACCGCACGGGGCAGCCGCACGGGAAGATCCACGCGGAGCTGCGCCGCCTCTGCGGCGGACCGCCCAGCGCCCAGGCCACGATCGAGCAGCTCGAGGAACGCATCGCCACCGTCCAGACCCTCTGAGGGCCTCCCGCCGCACTCCGCCCGCCCCGATGGCGGCGATCATGCACTTTCGGCCCCGACAAAGGGCGCATACGCCCCGCATCGAGGGCCGCAAGTGCAAGATCGGCGGGGCGGGGCGGGGCGGGGCGGGCGGCGGGGGTGGGGTGGGGTGCAGAAAGCCGGCCGGAGGCCCCTTGAGGGGCCTCCGGCCGGCTATGTCGTGGGTTGCGGGACTTTCTAGTTCGCCATCAGATCGGCGCCACGCCAGCTGAACTCCGGGTCCGTCGCGTACCGCACGGTGATCTTCACGAGATCTTCCGCGTACTTGTTCGCGTGGTGCCCACAGAACACCAACTCGCTCCCACCCGCCAGAGTGATCCGGAGCTTGCCGGCAGCATTGCAGCGGTCGCACCGTTCATCGGCGGCTGGGGGAGCCACCGTCTCGGGCGGCGGCGTGAGGGTCGGGGTCATCGCCTTCCTCCTCTGGTCGTCACCGATGAACACTCTCTTCGGTCGTTGCTCACCTATCGTGCAACACCCTGTCCCGGCGCTGCGTTCCCTGTGTGCCCGCGGGGGACCGAGGTCACACATGGCAGGGACAGTGTGCCGTGCACCAAGGGTGCCACGTCAACGATCACAATCGTGCAACCGAACGACCACCTTCCGACGTTGCACGCCAGGTGTTCAAAACGACACGTTCGGTTGACGTTTGCGGTCAGTCCAGGTAGTCGCGGAGCACCTGCGAACGTGACGGGTGGCGCAGTTTGGACATCGTCTTGGACTCGATCTGCCGGATCCGCTCCCGGGTGACCCCGTAGACCTGGCCGATCTCGTCCAGCGTGCGCGGCTGGCCGTCCGTCAGGCCGAAGCGCAGGCGTACCACCCCCGCCTCACGCTCGGACAACGTCTGCAACACCTGCTGGAGCTGATCCTGCAGGAGCGAGAACGAGACCGCGTCGACCGCGACCACGGCCTCGGAGTCCTCGATGAAGTCGCCGAGCTGGCTGTCGCCCTCGTCGCCGATGGTCTGGTCCAGCGAGATGGGCTCCCGGGCGTACTGCTGGATCTCCAGCACCTTCTCCGGTGTGATGTCCATCTCCTTGGCCAGCTCCTCCGGCGTGGGCTCGCGGCCCAGGTCCTGGAGCAGCTCGCGCTGGATGCGGCCGAGCTTGTTGATCACCTCGACCATGTGCACCGGGATGCGGATGGTGCGGGCCTGGTCGGCCATCGCCCGGGTGATCGCCTGCCGGATCCACCAGGTGGCGTAGGTGGAGAACTTGTAGCCCTTGGTGTAGTCGAACTTCTCGACCGCGCGGATCAGGCCGAGGTTGCCCTCCTGGATCAGGTCGAGGAAGGCCATGCCGCGACCGGTGTAGCGCTTGGCCAGCGAGACGACCAGCCGGAGGTTGGCCTCCAGGAGGTGGTTCTTGGCCCGCTCGCCGTCCCGCGAGATCCAGCCCAGGTCGCGCTGCATCTCGCGGGTGAGCTTCTCCTCGCCCTCCTCGGCCGCGCGCAGCCGCTCCGCGGCGTAGAGCCCGGCCTCGATCCGCTTGGCCAGCTCCACCTCCTGCTCGGCGTTGAGCAGCGGGACCTTGCCGATCTGCTTGAGATAGGCCCGCACCGAGTCGGCGGACGCGGTCAGCTCCGCGTCCCGGCGCGCCTGCTTGAGCGCCTCGGACTCCTCGTCGTCCCACTCGAAGTCGTTGTCGCTGGCCGAGTTGGCGGCGTCGGTCTCGGCGGCCTGGGTCAGCTCCGCCGGCTCCTCGACGACCACGTCCTCGATCTCGGCGGCGAGCTCCTCCGGGTCGATGTCGCCCTCGGCGCCGTCGGCCTTGGCCTTCCCGCCGGCCTTGGCCGGCTTGGCGGTGGCCGCGGCGACCGTCGCCTTGGTGGCCCGGGTCGCCTTGGCCGCCTTCGCGGGCACGGCGGCCTTGGCGGCCACCCCGGCGGTGGTGCCCGCGGCCTTACGCGGGGCGGCCGCCTTACGCGGGGCGGGTGCCGGTGCCTCGTCGACGGCGGGCGCCTGCTTCGGGGCGGGCGCGACGGCCTTCTTGGTGGTCTTGGCGGTGGTGGCCCGGGACGCCGGGGTGGCCGAGCGGGCGGCGGCGACGCGGCGGCGGGTGCTCGCCGAGCCGTCGACCACCACGGTCACTCCCGCCTCGGAGAGCGCCCGCAGGATCTTCTTGGCCTGGGCCGGCGTCACCTCGGCGGACTCGACGGTGCGCGCGAGCTGGGCCGACGTGAGCTGGCCGCCGGCGCTCTGCGCGTGGGCGATCAGGGTGTCGGTGAGCGAGCGAACGTCGGCGCCGGTCTGGCGGGGTTCTGTCACGAATGACCTTCCGGAGGCGAAGAGCGAGCACGGCCGGGTCGTCCGGCACAGAGTGGTGCGCTGGCCGGGCGATGTGGTTGAGGAACCCCCGTGTCCCGGGCCGGCCGGTCGTTGGCGGTCCGTCGCAGCGTGGGCAGGGGTGAATTGTAACGCCGTCTGCGGCGATCGACCGCCGCCGCACGGTGGACAGGCGGCCGGGGCCGCCGATTCGACGCGGATGTGGACTTTGAAAGGATGGTACCGCGCGCGACCCGGAACGCCCCGGCCGTGCGGGAAGGGGACGAACGATGGATCGCTCGACACCGGCGGAACTGCTGGAGATCGCCGTCGACGTGGCCCGGAACGCGGCGGACACCGCGCACCGGATGCGGGTCGAGGGCGTCTCGGTGGCGGCCACCAAGAGCACCGTCACCGACGTGGTGACCGCCGCCGACCGGGCGGTCGAGCGGCAGGTGATCGACGCGCTGCGCCGGCTGCGCCCGGGCGACGCCGTCCTCGGCGAGGAGTACGGCGCGGGGGAGACCGGGCCCGTGACGCCCGGCGGCGTCCGCTGGATCGTCGACCCGATCGACGGCACCGTCAACTATCTGTACGGGATCCCGCACTGCGCGGTGTCGCTCGCCGCCGAGGTCGACGGCGAGGTCGTCGCCGGGGTGGTGCGCAACGTCAGCACCGGCGAGGAGTGGACGGCCACCGTCGGCGGGGGCGCCTGGCGCGACGGCGAGCGGCTGCGCTGCTCGGTCGAGACCGACCTGGGCCAGGCGCTGGTCGCCACGGGGTTCGGCTACGACCCGCGTCGCCGGGCACACCAGGCCCGGGTGGTCGCCGAGTTGATCCCGCACATCCGTGACATCCGCCGGTTCGGCGCCGCCGCGCTGGACCTGTGCCTGGCGGCGGAGGGCCGGGTGGACGCGTACTACGAGAAGGGACTCGCCGCCTGGGACCAGGCCGCCGGAGCCCTGGTGGCCACCGAGGCCGGGCTGCTGGTCGCGGGGCTGGGCGGGTTGCCGGCCGGCCCGGACCTGGTGATCGCCGCCCCGGCGGCCCTGTTCAAGCCGCTGCACGACCGCCTCGCCGACCTGGACGCCTCCGGCGGCCCCTGAGCCGGCCCGTTACGCCACCGGCGGCCCCTGAGCCGGCCCGGACGCCTCCGGCAGCCCCTGAGCCGGCCCGGACGCCTTGAGTGCTTCCTGAGCCGACCGGACGCCCCGGTGGTCCCTGAGCCGGCCTGGCCGCTCGGCGGGCCGCACGGTGCGGGGTGTGGTGCCGGGCCCCCGGTCGCGCCGGGGGCCCGGGGCGGTCAGTCGTCCTCGCGCATCGGGCAGGATTCCTCGGGCGCGACCGGCGCGCCGAGGTCGCCCAGGGACTGGTTGACCTCGGTGGTGGTGGCGAGCTGCTGGAAGCCGCCGCCGAGCACCACGTCGACGACGTCGTCGGTGCGCTTGGCGTCGTACTCGTACTCGGCGTTGTCCAGGAAGTACGCCCGCAGCAGGTGCGCCGAGCCCACGCCCTTGGGGCCGTAGCGCAGCACCGCGATGTCGTCGATCTTCTTCTTCTCGTCGCCGGTCTTCTTCACCTGGAACTTCCGGTTGGCGAAGTCGTCGGCGATCTCCTTGGCCAGGCCGATTCGGTCCGTGCCGTTCAGCACGTTGATCTTGACGTCCTTGTTCTCCCGGAGGGTCACGTCGGCCATCGGCCAGCCCTCCGGGCATCCTCCGGCGAGGCCGGCGTTGCCCTGGGTGTCGCGGACCATGGCGACGACCACGAAGACCAGGGCCAGCACCGCCAGCAGACCGACGACAACGAGTGCTCGCACTCGCGCAAAACTCATCAGGGGGCTCCCCGGACAGTCGTGGGTGGCGCGGCCGTCGGTGGTCGGGCCGCCCCGCCGGCCGTCGAGTACGCCGCTGAGGTTAACGGTTGTCCGGCCGTCGCGTGGAAACAGCCGGACATGCCGGCGCGCCAACCGGGAACCGGGTACTACTACCCCTATCTTCGTGTCGCCTGAGTCACATTGGGAACAACTTCGCGTGCGGGGGCGTACATCTCAGCCACGAGGGCGGTATACATGCCTCGCCCAATGGGGGGGTAAGGTTCCGCGCTCGCCGGGGGTGTTCGTTCGGACGCCTCCGTCCGTGCTGACTTCGGGTCGGGTGACCGACACAAGTGGTGGCGGGCCAGCGGAACCGAAACAGCGTCGTCCGGCGTTACACCCGGAAGCGACAACATCGATATGGGAGAGTGAAACCGATGGCCACCGACTACGACGCCCCGCGTCGCGACGAGGTCGACCTCGGCGAGGACAGCCTGGAAGAGCTCAAGGCCCGACGTGTCGACTCACAGTCGGGCGCCGTGGACGTCGACGAGGCCGAGGTGGCCGAGAGCTTCGAGCTGCCCGGTGCCGACCTGGCCGACGAGGAACTCACGGTCAAGGTGCTGCCGATGCAGCAGGACGAGTTCCGGTGCGCCCGCTGCTTCCTGGTGCACCACCGCAGCCAGTTGGCGGTCGAGCGGAACGGCGAGCTCATCTGTCGCGAGTGCGTCTGACTCCGCTCGCCTGTCACCAGCGGCGGCTCCCGCACGGAGCCGCCGCTGACCGAGTCACCGTGCGGTACGACGATGGACCTGCTTCACTCGTTGACGGGTGACCGTCATGTCTGCGTCGGTCCATTCGGGAGGTCGGACCCATGAGTGAGCGGAGCGAGCCCGGCGGTACGCGTGGCGCGGACACGAGCCGCGCCGACGTGGGCGGCCCCGACCCGCGGGCGGACCGCGGCGACATCGTGCCCGCACACGGCACGGAGGACGAGCTGGGCGCCACCGTCGCGGCGCTGACCGCCGACGACGTCGAGCCGGCCCGCCGGCGGCAACTGCTCGGCCGGCTCGTCGGGCAGGCGCGGGCGCGAGGGCTCACCGACCTGTTCAAGCCGAAGAGCGCCGTGCGGTGGATGGTCGACACGGTCGCCGAGGTCGCCCCGCACGTGCCCGTACGCGACCTGGCCACCCTGCGCCGGCACTTCGACGGCCTCGACGGCGAGGCGCTGGCCGACCGGCTGGTGCGCAACGCCGCGCGGACGACGGCCGGGATCGGCGCCGCGGGCGGGGGAGTTGCCGCGGTCGAGTGGACGGTCGCCCCGACCCTGCTCTCCGCGCCGGTCCTGCTGGCCGCCGAGACGGTCGCCGTGGTGGCCGTCGAGCTGAAGCTGATCGGCGAGCTGCACGAGGTGTACGGGATCCCGCTGCCCACCGGCGGCACGCCCCGGGCGCTGGCCCTGGTGCAGTCCTGGGCGGGGCAGCGGGGGATCAACCCGATGATGCCGGGCGTCGGGGTGGGCGCGGTGCTGGGCACCGCCGCCCGCAAGGAGCTGCGCGACACGCTGCTCAAGCGTTTCGGGCGTAACCTGACCACCCTCGGCCCCTTCCTCACCGGGGCGGCGGTGGCGAGCTACCTCAACCGGCGGGCCACCCGGACGATGGCCGACCAGCTCCGGGGCGACCTGCGCCGCCAGGCCAGGGCCCTGCCCGGCGGCACACCGCCGGCCCTGCCCAGCGCCGGCTGAGCGGACACGCGGGCGGCTCGGGGTCGGGCCGGCTCGAGGGTCGGGCGGCGCTCTGGACGGTTCAGGGCCGCGCGGCGTCCCGGGCGGCGAGGACCGCCTCGGCCAGCTCGACCGGGCGGCGGGTGCTGACCACCCAGAACGGGGTGGGGTCGGCCGGGTCGTCGAGGACCACCTGGACGGCACCGGGGATCCACGGCCGCTGCACCACGAACGCCAGCGGGTCGGCGCCGACACCGAGCACCTCGCGCCGGCCGGCGGCGTCCAGCGGGATCACGTCGGCGACGAACTCCACCGGCAGCCGGGCGTCGTCCACCCGCAGTTCGCCGTCACGTACCGCGATCCGGATCCGGCCGAGCCAGGCCAGGCCGGCGACGGCCGCCGGCAGCAGCACCACGAACGGCAGCCAGGCGCGTACGCCGGGCGCGCCCAACCAGACCTCCACGGCGAGCAGCGCGGCCGTGGCCAGCCCGCCCAGCCACAGCCACCAGGGCAGACCGAGCCGCTCGGTGTGCTGCGGGGGCGCGGCGGCCGGCGGCGCCGAGGACGTCGAGGATGGCGACATGCTCACTCCTCCGAGGGTACGGCGCACGACAGCCGCCGGAACCGGCAGGATGGCAGGGTCACCCCAGGAATCGGACGGAAGAGGGGAACCGTGACCGACGTCGTACCCGTGCCCGTACGGCAGCTCGATCCCGAGCTGCCGCTGCCGGCGTACGCCCATCCCGGCGATGCCGGGGCCGACCTGGTGGCCGCGGCGGACGTCGAGCTGCCACCCGGCGGCCGGGCCCTGGTCCCGACCGGCGTGGCGATCGCGTTGCCCGTGGGGTACGTGGGCCTGGTCCACCCCCGCTCCGGGCTCGCGGCCAGACTCGGCGTGACGGTGCTCAACGCGCCCGGTACGGTCGACGCCGGCTACCGGGGTGAGATCCTGGTCAACCTGATCAATCATGATCGGGAGACATCGGCGAAGATCTCCCGTGGTGACCGGATCGCTCAGCTCGTCGTGCAGCGGGTGGCGCGGGCGGACTTCCAGCCGGTGGCCGAGCTGCCCGCGTCCCGGCGCGGGACCGGTGGGCACGGCTCCACCGGCGGCCACGCGGGCCTGGTGCCGTCTCCCGCGACTGCCGGGGGCGCGGCCCCGGACAGCCGGCGGGCGCCGGACGCGCGACGGGAAGACCGGGACCGGGCAGGCGGCCGGACGGAAGAGGTGGCAGGGTGAGCACGAACAGCGGAGGGTTGGCGCAGTGATCTTCTCCCGGAAGCGGGCCGATGCCGGACGGCACGCCCGCGACGAGCGGACGACCGAGGTCCTCGACTCGCACGACGAGTCGACCCCGGCCCGTGGCCCGTACGACATCTCCGAAGCCCCGCAGGGGGTGCAGCGGCTCGACCTGGGCAGCCTGCACATCCCGGCCGTGCGGGACGTCGAGGTGCGGGTGCAGGCCGACCCCGAGGGCGTGATCCAGCAGGTCGTGCTCGTGTATGGCGCGAACGCCCTCCAGCTCGGCGTCTTCGCCGCGCCGCGCTCCGAGGGCATCTGGGACGAGGTGCGCGAGGAGATCCGCCAGTCGCTGTTCAACGACGGCGCGGCGGCCCAGGAGGCCCAGGGCGAGTACGGCACCGAGCTGCGCGCCCGGGTGCGTACCCAGGACGGGCTGACCGACCTGCGCTTCGTCGGCATCGACGGGCCGCGCTGGATGGTCCGCGGCGTCTTCCAGGGCGAGGCGGCCACCGACCCGGCCGCCGCCGGCCCGCTCGCCGAGTGCCTCGACGGGCTGGTGGTCGACCGGGGCCAGGAGGCCAAGCCGGTGCGCGAGCCGCTGCCGCTGCGGCTGCCCCGCGACGTGGCCGACCAGGCGGGCGCCGCACCGGCCGACGGCAACCCGGCGCCCGCGCCCCGCGAGGCCTGACCGCCGGCGTCTCCGCCGCGCCGGGACCGGTCCAGTCGGCGTACGCTGGCGGGACGGTTCCGGCGCCGCCGGGGCCGGCCCGGGTGCCGGCAGCGCGTCGGCCAGCGTGGAGAGGGTGACGCGGAGGTCATGTCGACCGACGAGGGCCGGGGTTCGCTGCGCCGCATGCTGCGACGGCTCACCGCGAGCGAGGCGGAGATCGAGGCGCAGGAGCTGCGCCGGGAGAGCGCCGAGCACGGCGGTGTCCCCGCCAGGCAGTGCATGCGGGGCCAACTGGTCTCGGTGGCCGGTCGGCTGCGTACCGTGGTCTACACCCCGCGGACCAACCTTCCGACGCTGGAGGCGGACCTCTACGACGGCAGCGACGTGGTCACCCTGGTCTGGCTGGGGCGCCGGCACATCGCCGGGATCGAGCCCGGCCGGCACCTGACCGCGCGCGGGCGGGTGGCCCTGCGGGACGACCGTAAGGTGATCTACAACCCGTACTACGAGTTGGAACCGCCGAGGTGACCCGGTGGCCGCGGCGGACGGAAGGCGTGCGATGACGACGGGACAGCACCGGGCGGCACAGCCGGAGAGCGGTCCGCAGGACGAGGAGCAGCTACCCACCCTCGCCGAGCAGATGGCCGACCAGCTCGGCGGTTGGCGGGGCCTGGTGGAGTCCAGCATCCCGGTGGTCGTCTTCGTGGTGGCCAACATCATCGGCGAGCTGCGGCCCGCCGTGATCGCCTCGGTGACGGTGGCGCTGCTGATCGCCGGTCTCCGGCTGGCGCAGCGCCGACCGGTCCGGCACGCGGTCAACGGGCTCTTCGGGGTGGCCGTCGGCGCCGCGATCGCCTGGCGCACCGGCGACGAGCGCGACTTCTATCTCCCCGGCATCCTCTACGGCATCGGCTACGGCCTGGCCCTGCTGCTCTCGGCCGCCATCCGGCAGCCCCTGGTGGGGTGGATCTGGTCGGTGCTGGTGGCCAAGGGGCGCTCCGAGTGGCGCTCCGACCCGCGCCTGGTGCGCACGTTCACCGGGCTGACCGTGCTCTGGGGCGTCGTGTGGCTGGCCAAGGTCGGCGTGCAGGCCGGTCTCTACCTCGCCCACCAGGACACGGCGCTCGGCGTGGCGCGGCTGGTGCTGGGCTACCCGCCGTACGTGCTGCTACTGCTGATCACGGTGTGGACGGTCCGGCGGGTGACCCGGGAGCCGCAGCCCGAGGCGCTGCCCGGCGACTGAGCCGGGCTCCCGCCGCACCCGGCCGGCCCGCCGCCGGGACCCGGCTCAGCGCTGCTCGCGGGTGCGCTCCACGCTGTCGGCCCCGAGCACCACCGCGCGGACCGCGTCCTCGACCTCCGCGGTGCACACGAAGATCAACTCGTCGCCGGCCTCGATCGGGTCGTCCGGCGTGGGCACCAGGACCCGCTTGCCGCGCAGGATCGCCACCAGCGCGGCGTCGCGGGGCAGCGGGATCGCGCGCAGCGGCTCGCCGACGTACGGCGCCGTCGGCGGCAGGGTGATCTCCACGAGGTTCGCCTCGCCCTGCCGGAAGGTCATCAGCCGGACCAGGTCGCCGACGGTGACCGCCTCCTCGACCAGGGCCGCCATCACCCGCGGCTTGCTCACCGCGACGTCGACGCCCCACTGCTCGGTGAAGAGCCACTCGTTCTCGGCCCGGTTGACCCGGGCCACCACCCGGGGCACCGCGAACTCGGTCTTGGCCAGCAGCGAGACCACCAGGTTGACCTTGTCGTCCCCGGTGGCCGCGACCACCACGTCGCAGCCGGCCAGGTCGGCCTCCTCCAGGCTGGCCAGCTCGCACGCGTCGGCCAGCACCCAGTCGGCGGCCGGGACCCGGTCGGGCCGCAGCATCCGGGGCTGGCGCTCGATGAGCATCACCTGGTGGCCGTTGTCGATCAGCTCTTGGGCGATCGAGCGACCCACGTTGCCCGCGCCGGCGATGGCGATGCGCATGCTCACAGCCCTCCTTCCGGCGGCGCCGCCGCCACCGACGTGACCGTCGCCACGATGTCATCGGTGACCAGCATGAAGACCTGGTCACCCTCCTGGACGACGCTGGACCGGGTGGGCAGCGTGCCGATGCCGAAACGGATCAGGTACGCCACCCGGGCCCCCGTCGCCTCCTCCAGGACGCGTACCGGCTGGCTGACCCAGTCCTTGTGGACGGGCACCTCGACGATCGACACCGTGCTCGTCGGATCCCGGAAGATCTCCACGTTCCCCTCGGGCACCAGGTGCCGCAGCATCCGTTCGGCGGTCCACCGGACGGTCGCCACGGTGGGGATGCCGAGCCGCTCGTAGACCTGCGCCCGGCGCTGGTCGTAGATGCGGGCCGCGACCCGGGACACGCCGAACGTCTCGCGGGCGAGCCGGGCCGAGATGATGTTGGAGTTGTCGCCGCTGGAGACGGCCGCGAAGGCGTCCGCCCGCTCGATGCCGGCCTGCCGGAGCACCTCGCCGTCGAAGCCGGCGCCGGTGACGGTGATCCCGGCGAAGTCGGGGCCGAGCCGACGGAACGCGTCCGCGTCGTGGTCGATGACCGCGACCGAGTGCCCCCGGGACTCCAGGCTCTGGGCGAGGGTCGAGCCGACCCGGCCACAACCCATGATCACGACATGCACCGCGTCCTCCTCAAGGTGCGCATCCGCCCGACCGGTGGGCGTGTCGTCTGCGAGCCTGCCACGTTCCCGGCGGGGGCGCGGACCGACGGTACTCCGCCCGTTCCCCCCGCTGTGCTCGGCCACCCGGCGGCGCGGGCGGGGAGGGTCGTACGCTTGGCGGTTGTGGCCAGACCCACCTCGCTGCTGAAGCGGCTGCTCCTCGGTCGACCGTTCCGGTCCGACCGGCTGAAACACACGCTCCTGCCCAAGCGCATCGCGCTGCCCGTGTTCGCCTCCGACGCGCTCTCCAGCGTCGCGTACGCGCCCGACGAGATCCTGCTGACCCTCTCCATCGCGGGCGCCTCGGCGTACTTCTTCTCGCCGTGGATCGCGTTGGCGGTCGTGGTGGTGATGCTCACCGTCGTGGCCAGCTACCGGCAGAACGTGCACGCCTACCCCTCCGGCGGCGGCGACTACGAGGTGGCCACGGTCAACCTCGGGCCCCGGGCGGGGGTCGCGGTGGCCAGCGCGCTGCTGGTCGACTACGTGCTCACGGTCGCGGTGTCGGTCTCCTCCGGGGTGGCCAACCTGGGCTCGGTGGTGCCGTTCGTGGCCACCCACAAGGTGCTGATCGCGGTCACCGCGGTGGTGCTGCTCACGGCGGTGAACCTGCGCGGCCTGCGCGAGTCCGGGACCGCCTTCGCGATCCCCACGTACGGCTTCATCATCGTGATGGTCGGGATGCTGCTCACCGGGCTGGTCCGGGTCTTCGTCCTCGGCCACGACCTGCGCGCGCCCAGCGCCGGCCTGGAGATCCAGGCCGAGCACAGCGTGACCGGCTTCGCCCTGGTCTTCCTGCTGCTGCGCACCTTCTCCTCGGGCTGCGCGGCGCTGACCGGCGTGGAGGCGATCTCCAACGGGGTGCCGGCGTTCAAGGCGCCGAAGAGCCGCAACGCGGCCACCACGCTGCTGCTGCTCGGCACCATCTCGGTGGCCATGCTCGTCGGCATCATCTGGCTGTCCCGGCTCACCGGCCTGCAGTTCGTCGAGGACCCGAGGCTCCAGATCATCTCCGGCCCCGAAGGGTACGTGCAGAAGACCGTCACCACCCAGCTCGGGGAGACGGTCTTCGGCTCCGGCTCGGTGCTGCTCTTCGTGGTCGCCGGGGTCACCGCCCTGATCCTCTTCCTGGCCGCGAACACCGCCTTCAACGGCTTCCCGGTGCTCGGCTCGATCCTCGCGCAGGACCGCTACCTGCCCCGGCAACTGCACACCCGCGGCGACCGGCTGGCCTTCTCCAACGGCATCGTCTTCCTGGCCGTCGCCGCGATCGTGCTGATCGTCGGCTTCCAGGCCGAGGTGACCCGGCTCATCCAGCTCTACATCGTGGGCGTCTTCGTCTCGTTCACGCTGTCCCAGGCCGGCATGATCCGGCACTGGAACCGGCACCTGAAGACCGCGCGGGATCCGCAGGCGCGCCGGCGGATGCTGCGGTCCCGGGCGATCAACGCCTTCGGCATGGCGATGACCGGTACGGTGCTGATCATCGTGCTCGTCACGAAGTTCCTGCTCGGGGCGTGGATCGCCATCGCCGCGATGGCGATGATCTACGTGTTGATGCTGGCCATCCGCCGGCACTACGACCGGGTCGCGGCGGAGCTGACCCCGCCGGACGAGGGCCGCGCCGTGCTGCCCGCCCGCAACCACGCCGTCGTGCTGGTCAGCAAGCTGCACAAGCCGACGCTGCGGGCGATCGCGTATGCCCGGGCCACCCGGCCGGACACGCTGACCGCGGTGACCGTCAACGTCGACGAGAAGGACACCCGGGAGTTGCAGGCGGAGTGGGAGCAGCGGGACCTGCCCGTCCCGCTCACCGTGGTCGACTCCCCGTACCGGGAGATCACCCGGCCGATCCTGGACTTCGTGGCCGGCGTCCGCCGGGAGTCGCCGCGCGACGTGGTCACCGTCTTCATCCCGGAGTACGTGGTGGGGCGCTGGTGGGAGAACCTGCTGCACAACCAGAGCGCACTGCGCCTGAAGGGCCGGCTGCTGTTCGAACCGGGGGTGATGGTGACCAGCGTGCCGTGGCAGCTCGCCTCGACCGCCGGGAAGGACCTGTCCCGACTGGACGCCACGCTGACCCGTGGCCCCGCGCGCGGCCCCCGGGTCCTGCCGCGCGGCACCCTGCCGCCGAGCGTCCCGCCCGTCGTGTCCGCCCCGCCTGGCGAGAGCGCCCCGCCGGTCGGGTCCGCGCCGCCCGGCGAAGGCGGCCCGAGTGGTGGGGGTGAGCGGTGACCGCGCAGGAGCACGGCCGAGGGCTCGAGGAGGCCGAGCGGGTCGAGCTGACCGTCGGGGCGGTCGCGCCCGGCGGGCACTGCGTCGCCCGGGTCGACGGGCAGGTGGTCTTCGTCCGGCACGCGCTGCCCGGGGAACGGGTGGTCGCCGAGGTCACCGAGGTGCACCGGGGGTTCGTCCGGGCCGACGCGGTGACCGTGCTCCAGGCCGCCCCGGACCGGGTCGAGCAGCCCTGCCCGTACGCGAGACCGGGCCGGTGCGGCGGTTGCGACCTCCAGCACGTCGCGCCGACCGCCCAGCTCGCCTGGAAGGCGGCGGTGGTGCGCGAGCAGCTCACCCGCCTGGGCGGGCTCACCGACGCCGAGCTGGACGCGCTCGGCGTCCGGGTCGAGGCGCTGCCCGGCGGGTCGCTCGGTTGGCGCTCCCGGGTCCGCTACGCCGTCGACGGCGCCGGCCGGGCCGGGCTGCTCAAGCACCGCTCGCACGAGGTGGTGCCGGTGGACCGGTGCCTGATCGCCCACCCGGCGATCCAGGAGCTGCCCGTGCTGGCCGCCACCGGCACACGCTGGCCGGACGCCGACGCGGTCGAGACGGTCGCCTCCACCGGCGGGGACGTGGCCGTGACCGCCGTCGCGGACGGGGTGCCCCGTACGGTCAGCGGCGCGGACCGGGTCGGCGAGGTGGCCGCCGGCCGGCGGTGGACCCTGCCGGCGTCGTCGTTCTGGCAGGTCCACCCGGCCGCCGCGGACACTCTCGTGGCCGCCGTGCTGGCCCTGGCCGACCCGCGACCGGGGGAGCGTGCCTGGGACCTCTACGGCGGGGCGGGCCTCTTCGCCGCCGCGCTCGCCGGGCGGGTCGGCGAGGCGGGCCGGGTCACCCTGGTCGAGTCGGCCGGGCAGGGCGTCGCCGCGGCCCGGGAGAACCTGCGCGACCTGCCCCGGGTGGAGATCGTGCCGGCCCGGGTGGAGACCGCGCTGGCCCGCCGCCGGATCACCGGCCCGGTCGACGTGGTCGTGCTCGACCCGCCACGCTCCGGGGCGGGTGCCCGGGTGGTGCGGGACGTGGTGGCCGCCGGTCCGCGCGCGGTGGCGTACGTGGCCTGCGACCCGGCGGCCTTCGCCCGGGACGTGCGCACCTTCGCCGGGCTGGGCTGGCGGCTGGCCGGGCTGCGCGGCTTCGACCTGTTCCCGATGACCCAGCACGTCGAGCTGGTGGGGCTGCTCCTGCCCGCCGAGGTGTTAGGAAGGGACCCTTCCCCTACCGGATCCGATAAGAAGGGGCCCTTCCTTACATGAAGATCGTCGGGTTGATGTCGGGGACGTCGTACGACGGGGTGGACGTCGCCGCCGCCGAGTTCACCCTCGACGGGGACACGCTCTGGCTGCGCCCGCTGGGGCACCGTGGCCTGGACTACGACGACGAGCTGCGGGCCGCGATCGGCGGGCTGCTGCCGCCGGAGAGCACCACGATCGAGGCGGTCTGCCGGCTGGACAACCGGCTCGGCGAGGTCTTCGCCGAGGCGGCGGCGGTCGGCGTCGAGCTGGCCGGCGGGGCGGCCGACGCGGTGGTCTCGCCCGGGCAGACGGTCTTCCACTGGGTCGCCGACGGGCACGTCCGGGGCACCCTGCAACTGGGCGCGGTGGCCCGGGTGGCCGCCCGGGTCGGCGTACCCGTGCTGAGCGACCTCCGCTCGGCGGACGTCGCGGCCGGCGGGCAGGGGGCGCCCCTGGTCCCCGCGTTCGACGCGCTCCTGCTCGACCCGGCCGACGGCGCGGCCCCGCGCGCCGCGCTCAACCTGGGCGGCATCGCCAACCTCACGGTGGTCGCGCCCGGGGCGCCGGTGCTCGGGTACGACGCCGGGCCCGCCAACGCGCTGCTCGACGCCGCGGCCCGCCGCTTCCTGGGCCGGCCCTGCGACCTCGACGGCGCCCGCGCGGCGGCGGGCCGGGTGCACCCCGGACTGCTCGACGCGCTGCTGGCCGAGCCGTACTACGCGGCCCCGCCGCCCAAGTCGACAGGCAAGGAGCTGTTCCACGCCGGCTACCTGGACGCGCGGCTGGCCGCACTGGGCGAGCCGGTGCCGGCCGACGACGTGCTCGCCACCCTGACCGAGCTGACCGCCCGGGTGGTGGCCGCCGAGTGCGACCGGCACGGTGTGACGGAGGTGGTGGCGGCCGGCGGCGGGGTGCGCAATCCCACCCTGACCGCCCGGCTGGCCGCCCTCGGCGCGGGTCGGTGGCGGCTGCGCACGACCGACGAGCTGGGCGTGCCCGCGCAGGCCAAGGAGGCGTACGCGTTCGCGCTGCTGGGCTGGCTCTCCTGGCACGGATTGCCCGGCGCACTGCCCTCGGTCACCGGCGCCGCCCGGGCGGTCGTGCTGGGCTCCTGGACGCCCTCCGGGCCGGCGTACCGGGGCGTTCCGGCCGGCGCGCCGCCCCGGCGGCTGCGGATCGCCGCCTGACCGTTCCGGGCCCTGCGGGGGCCGCCCGTCGCAGGTTCGCGGATCCGGGGCTGACCAGGGGCTCAGCGCGCGCGACCGGTCGACGGGTGTCCGGGCCAGGCTGCGGAGTGTCCTACGGCCGATAGACTCTTGCGTCATGAGCGTTGAAGAGGGCACGGTCCACCACACCGGGCTGCTGGCCACCGTCCGGGGCCCGCAGGACGTCAAGCGGATGTCCGCCGAGGAACTGGACGTCCTCGCCGCCGAGATCCGTGACTTCCTGATCGCCAAGGTGTCGCGCACCGGCGGGCACGTCGGCCCCAACCTGGGCGTGGTCGAGCTGACCCTGGCCATGCACCGGGTCTTCGACTCGCCCCGCGACCGGTTCCTGTTCGACACCGGCCACCAGGCGTACGTGCACAAGATCGTGACCGGGCGGCAGGCCGGCTTCGACCGGCTGCGCCAGCGGGGCGGCCTCTCCGGCTACCCGAGCCAGGCCGAGAGCGAGCACGACCTGATCGAGAACTCGCACGCCTCCACCGCCCTGTCCTACGCCGACGGGCTGGCCAAGGCGTACAAGCTGCGGGGCGAGCCGCGCAGCGTGGTCGCCGTGGTCGGCGACGGCGCGCTCACCGGCGGCATGTGCTGGGAGGCGCTGAACAACATCGCCACCGCCGGCAACCCGCTGGTGATCGTGGTCAACGACAACGGCCGGTCCTACGCGCCGACCATCGGCGGGCTCGCCGACCACCTCTCCTCGCTGCGGCTCAACCCCGGCTACGAGAAGGTGCTCGACACCGTCAAGGAGGCGCTCGGCTCGACGCCGCTGGTCGGCCGGCCCATGTACGAGGTGCTGCACGCGGTCAAGCGGGGCATCAAGGACGCGGTCGCCCCGCAGGCGATGTTCGAGGACCTCGGCATCAAGTACGTCGGCCCGGTCGACGGCCACGACCGCGAGGCGGTCGAGTCGGCGCTGCGGGCGGCGAAGAACTTCGGCGGCCCGGTGATCGTGCACGCGGTCACCCGCAAGGGCTACGGCTACCGCCCGGCCGAGGAGGACGAGGCCGACTGCCTGCACGGCCCGGGCAGCGCCTTCGACATCGAGACCGGCAAGCTGGTCGCCGCCCCCTCGGTGAAGTGGACCCACGTCTTCGCCGACGAGCTGGTCGCGATCGCCGACGAGCGGCCCGACGTGGTGGGCATCACCGCCGCCATGGCCGAGCCGACCGGCATCGCCAAGCTGGCCCGGAAGTACCCGAACCGCGTCTACGACGTGGGCATCGCCGAGCAGCACGCGGCCACCTCGGCCGCCGGCCTGGCCCTCGGCGGGCTGCACCCCGTGGTGGCGGTCTACGCGACCTTCCTCAACCGCGCCTTCGACCAGGTCCTGCTGGATGTGGCGATGCACAAGCTGCCGGTGACCTTCGTGCTGGACCGGGCCGGGATCACCGGCCCCGACGGGCCCAGCCACTACGGCATGTGGGACATGTCGGTCTTCGGGGTCGTGCCGGGCCTGCGGATCGCCGCGCCCCGCGACGCCGCCTCCCTGCGCGAGGAGCTGCGCGAGGCGGTGGGCGTCGACGACGGCCCGACGATCGTCCGCTTCCCGACCGGCACCGTGGCCGCCGACCTGCCGGCCGTGCGCCGGGTCGGGACCGTCGACGTGCTGGCCGAGTCGGCCCGCAAGGACGTGCTGCTGGTCGCGGTCGGCTCCTTCGGCCACCTCGGCATGGAGGTGGCGACCCGGGTCGCCGAGCAGGGCTACGGCGTCACCGTGGTCGACCCGCGCTGGGTCCGGCCGGTTCCGGCCGAGCTCGTCGAGCTGGCCGCCGGGCACCGCCTCGTGGTCACCGTCGAGGACGGCGTACGGGTCGGCGGCGTCGGTGACGCCCTCGCCCAGGCGCTGCGCGACGCCGACGTCCGGG
Organism: Micromonospora sp. NPDC047074; assembly: GCF_040643815.1. NCBI lineage: Bacteria > Bacillati > Actinomycetota > Actinomycetes > Micromonosporales > Micromonosporaceae > Micromonospora > Micromonospora sp. NPDC047074. Next base: position 22,276 of record NZ_JBEYVB010000019.1, on the reverse strand, counting down.
TGCCGCTGAAGGACCTGGGGGTGCCGGCCGACTGGCACCCGCACGGCACCCGCGCGCAGATCCTCGCCGACCTCGGCCTGACCGCGCAGGACGTGGCCCGTGACGTCACCGGCTGGATCTCCCGGCTGGACGTGGAGACGGCCGAGCCGGTCGTCACCATCGACGACGCCACGGCCCAGAACTGACGCGTCGACGCCAGCGGCGGGTGCCGCGAACCGCGGGACACCCGCCGCCGCCCGCGTCCGCCCGCGCGCCCTCTGTCCGCCCGCGATCTTGCAGTTTCGGCCCCCTGTTTGTCGCTTCAATCCCTTATGTCTGGGCGGAAACTGCAAGATCGCGCGGGCGCGGGCGCGGGCGCGGGCGCGGGGCGCGGGGCGCGGGCGGGAGCGCGGGGCGGGCGGGGGCGGGTGGGTCAGGGGGAGCCGTTTGTCAGCAGGAGCATCAGGGTGTTCCCGCGGTGCAGGTAGGTGGCGGTGTCGTTCGGGCCGGCGTCGAAGTAGGCGGCGTCTGATTGCGGCGGCTGGTCGGTGTAGTAGCCGGTGAGGTACAGGAAGTCCGGATGCACGGACCAGCAGGACCAGCCCTCGTCGTCAGTGGCCGGCCTGTCGTGGTCCAGCCAGGCGAGGAAATCGTCGATGATCACATCGGCGTCTGCCACGTCGAGGTGCCGCTGGTAGGGGCTGAAGGCGGTGCACAGCATCCACGACAGGCGGGCATGGAATCCTGCCCCGTCCAGACCGGTCAGCCGGAGGTTGGTCACGCGGGGGACCAGTGGCCCGGACTGGAGATTGTCCCAGTGGCGGGCGTGGTCGGCGGCGCGCATCATGTCCGGGAACAGCGGGCCGTTGACGAACGCCTCCAGTGTCGCCAGCCGGTTGCCGGAGGTGATCAGTTCGTCGGCGCGTGCTCTGAGCAGCAGGGTGTTGCTGTTCATCACCTGGTCGACCGCGGTCAGCAGCGCGTCGACCGCAGGGGCATCAACGTCGTGCAACAGTGAACGCACCGGTCCATCCAACCCCTCCGGGCCCGGCGTACGCTCGGCCGGGGAGCGTGTCCGCTGACGCGACCGGAGTTTCCGGCCGGAATCCGGATCCGCCATGCAGCGCGGATCACCCGGTCAAGGCTGCATGACGAGGAACTAGCGGGGCGTGATCGAGCGGTAGTGGGTCTTTTCCGCCTCGGCCAGGCTGAACGTCTCCGTACGGCTCGGCATCGGCACCACGACCAGCCCCGGCTGCTCCACCAGGCGCGGGGTGTTCGGCGGCGTCGACAGCGAGCTGTCGCGGGTGGACCGCCAGGTCAGCACGGCCAGCGGCTGCCCGGGTACCGGCAGCGCGTACGTCTGTAGCGGGTTGGACCGGTCGGCGGGGGAGAGCACCGGTGCGCCTCCGTCGGCGGGGCGGTAGACCACGGCGGTCATCGTCCCGTCGGCCGTCTCCCAGCTGAGCTGCTCCAACTCCGCCGGCTCGCCGCCGCCGAGGGCGACCTCGCCCAGGGTGCGTACGGCCAGCTTCGTCAGCGGCCAGGACGCGGGCACCGAGCGCGGCGCGTCCCGGTCGCCGATCCGGCGGGGGACGCTGCCGAACGGTCCCTCCTCGCCGGCGAGCGCGCAGGTGTCCAGGCCCGTGAGGGCGCGCTTGCCGGAGCCGCTCTCGTCCCGCACGAGGGGGTAGCGCGGGTCCGTGGTGCCCGTACCGAGATCCAGCAGCCGGTCGGCGGCCCTTCCCCGGGGCAGCGCCTCGGTGGCCTTCAGGGTGGCCGTCACCGGCACGGCCCGGCAGGCCGGCACGTCCACCGGCTCGGTGAGACCGTCGGTGTCGCGCAGCGCGCGGCCGTCCGGCCCGAGCAGCCGTTCCACCCGGCTCGACGTCAGGTAGCGGCGCCCGTCGGCGGTGTGCACGGGGAGCACGTCGGAGTAGACGAGGTAGCCGGGATCGGTGTACTCGACGGCGCGGGTGACCGCGTACCGGCCACCCTCGGCGGTGACCTGGAGCAGCCAGGAGGCGCTCTCACCGGGCACGTCCGCGGCGACCAGGGTCAGCGGCGCCCCGCCGACCTCACCCGACCAGAGGATCCCGGACGTGGGTAGATGCACCCGGTCGTCGGCCGGCGACCGCCAGTCGCGTACCGCCCTGGTGACCGTCGACCTGACGGCGGCGTCACCCGCCAGGGTGCCGCGGGGCGGCCAGACTTCCAGGTCGCCGTCCCTGCTGTCGTATCCGACCCGCAGGTCACCGGGCTGCCGGTCGGCCACCGGACCGCACGCGGTCGCGGTGAGCAGCAGGGTCAGCAGTGCGGTGGCCGTGATGCCGCGCCGGCGGACTGGAGCCACCTGTACGCCCCCTCGATCGCCTCAGCCGTCGTCTTGTGGAAAGCGCCATAGTACGAGATGTCGGATCACCCGGACGCGGCACCTCGCCCACCGTCCGTGCGCAGGTCGCGGGCCGTGACCGGCGGAGGCCACAGAGGACACTGACGCGGTTTCAGGGCGAATGTCCCGCTCGGGTAGACTCCGCCGACTGTGACGCCTGCCGAGACCCGCGCCGAATCCTGGTCGGAATCCGACGCCGCCGCGGCCTCCGCGTCCGAACCCGTGGCGCCGCCCGCGGGTGGCGGCACCGGTGACCGTACGCCGGACGGGACCGCCCCCGCCGACGGGGCCGGCGCCCCCGGTGTGACCGTCCCCACCGAATCGACAAGCGTCGCCCCCGGACCGGCCGCCGCCACGGATTCGACCGCCACCACGGATGCAACTGCCGCCACCGAGGCGGCCGCCACCACCGAGCCGGCCGTCGCCGAGCGGGCCGGCACCGGGCGGTCCGGGGCCGAGCCGGCCGGTGCCGCCAGCGGGCCGGGCGGGGCCGCCACCAGGGCCGAGAAGCCCGGTGGGGCGGACTCCGAGGCGCGGCCCCGGCGGTGGACCCGGCGGCGGCAGGACCTCCCGGTCCTCGGCTTCTTCCTGCTCGCCGCGTTGTGGGTGACCAGCCAGATCTGGGTGAACCCGGCCGGCCGGGTGGCCTCGCTCTACAGCAGCGACCCGGCCCAGGTGCAGTTCTTCCTCGCCCACTCGGTACGGGTGGTGCTGCACGGGGAGTTCCCGTTCTTCACCGAGCAGTTCAACTATCCCGACGGGGTCAACCTGATGGCCAACACGGCCATCCTCGCGCTGGGCATCCCGATGGTGCCGGTGACGCTGCTCTTCGGCCCGGCCGTGACCTTCGTGGTGCTGGTCACGCTCGCGCTCGCCGGCACGGCGTCGGCCTGGTACTTCGTGCTCTCCCGGCACGTCGTGCGCAGCCCGCTGGCGGCGGCGGTCGGCGGCTGGTTCTGCGGGTTCTCGCCGGCGATGCTGTCGCACGCCAACTGGCACCCCAACATCATCTCCCAGTTCCTGCTGCCGTTCATCGTCTGGCGGGTGCTGGTCATCACCCGGTCCCGGCGGCCGTGGCGGGACGGCGTGCTGCTCGCCCTGATGGTCACCGCCCAGGCGTTCATCAACGAGGAGATCCTGCTCTTCACCGCCCTCGCCTGTGGCGTGTTCCTGCTCGCCGTGCTCGCCCAGCGGCCGGCGTTCTGGTCGGCGGCGTGGCGGCCGCTGGCCAAGGCGCTCGCGATCTGCACCGTGGTCGCCGGGTCGCTGCTGGCGTACCCGCTCTACATCCAGTTCGCCGGCCCGATGGCGTACCACGGCCTGAGCGACGCGGTCCGCGACTACGGCAACGACATCGCGGCCTTCTTCGCGCCCGGCTCGCCGACGATCGGCGGCAACGAGCGCGCGAACGTCAACCTCGCCCCGAACTACTCGGAGGAGAACGCCTTCTTCGGCTGGAGCCTCTCCCTGATCGCCGTCGGCATCGTGGCCTGGCTGCGGCGGGAGTTGATCGTCCGGGCGCTGGCGGTGACGGGCGTGTTCTTCGCCGTGCTCTCCCTCGGCGAGCGGGTGTCCTGGTGGGACCGCGCGCTGATCACCGGGCCCTGGGAGTGGCTGGTCCGGCTGCCGCTGCTCGATGCCGTGGTGCCGACCCGGTTCGGCCTGATCACCAGCGTGGTGATCGGCATCCTGTTGGCGCTCGCCGTCGAGCGCACCCGGACGCTGCCGGTCGAACGGCGGACGTTGCGCACGCTCACCGCGGCCGGGCTCGTCCTCGCGCTGCTGCCGATCGCGCCGATGCCGCTGAAGGTGACCTCCCGCCCGCCGGTGCCGGACTTCATCACCGCCGACCGGTGGCGTGGCTACGTCGGGCCGGAGCAGACCCTGGTGCCGATCCCGGTGCCGAACATGGGCCACACCCACGGGATGCGCTGGGCCGCCTCCACCAACCTCGACTTCAAGATCCCGGGCGGTTACTTCCTGGCACCGCGCAACGGCAACACCGGGGACCCCGGCCGCTTCGGTGGCCGGCCCAGCGGGGTAGGGCAGTTGCTGGAGGAGGTCGCCTCGACCGGCCGTACCCCCAAGCTGGACGACCGGCAGCGCCGCCGCGCGCTGGACGAGCTGCGGCACTGGCGGGCGGCCATCCTGGTGCTCCCGGTCGGCCAGCACCACGCCGAGCCGCTGCGGCGTACCGTCGAGCAACTGGTCGGCCCGGGCCGCCGGGAGCTGGACGTCTGGGTCTGGGACGTCCGGGCGCTGACCGACCGACCGGCCTGATGGCCGCCCCGGCGACGACCGGCACCGGCACCGTCGAGGCGGCAGCCCCCCGGCGCCCCCGTCGGCTGCCGGTACGGGCGCCCGACGCGCTGGTGGTCGCCGGCTATTTCGCCCTGGCGGCGCTGCTGACGGTCGGCCAGTGGGGTCGCCCGGAGCGGCTGTTCCACCAGGCGGGGGACCAGATCCTGTTCGAGTGGATGCTGGCTCACGCCGCCCGCGCGGTGACGGGCCTGGAGAACCCGCTGTACAGCTCGGCGCTCAACGCCCCGGACGGGGTGAACCTGATGGCCAACACCTCGGTGCTCGGCCTGGGGGTGCCGTTGACCCCGGTCACCCTGCTGTTCGGCTCGCAGGCCGCGTTCCTGGTCGCGGTGGTCTGCTGCCTCGCCGGCACCGCGACCGCCTGGTACGCGCTGCTGCTCCGCCGGCTGGTCGACTCCCGGCCGGCGGCGGCCGTCGGCGGCCTGGTCTGCGGCTTCGCCCCCGGCATGGTCGCGCAGGCCGGGGCGCACCTGCACATGGCGGCGCAGTTCCTGGTGCCGGCGATCCTGGCGCTGGTGTTCCACCCGGAGCCGGGCCGGGTGTGGCGGCGCGGGGCGCTGCTCGGGCTGCTGGTGGCGTACCAGATCTTCCTCGGCGAGGAGGTGCTCGTCTTCCTGGTGCTCGCCGCCGGGACGTTCGCGCTGGCGTACGCGGCGGCGGACCGGTCGGCGGCCCGCCGGCTGGGGCCCGCGCTGCTCGGCCGGATCGGGGTCGGGGTGCTGGTCTCGCTGCCCCTGCTGGCGTACCCGCTGTGGTTCCAGTTCTTCGGCCCGGGCCACTACCGGGGGATGCCCTTCCACGCGTACGGCTACCAGCTCGACGCCGCGTCGTTCACCGCCTCGGCCCGGCAGACGGTGCTCGGCGACGACCACCTGCCCGGCCTGCTCGCGCCGAACCCCACCGAGGAGAACTCGTTCTTCGGGCCGGGGCTGCTGGTGCTCGCCGTGGTGATCGCGATCTGGCTGTGGCGCCGGCCGCTGGTCCGTGCGCTGGCCGTCTGCGGGCTGTTCTTCGCGCTGCTCGCGCTCGGCGGGCAGGTCCGCCTGGACGGCACCCCCACCGGCATCCCCGGGCCGTACCGGCTGGTCGCCGAGCTGCCGCTGCTCGACCACGCGGTGCCGGCGCGTTTCCCGCTGGTCTGCGTGCCGGTGCTGGGCGTCCTGCTCGCGCTCTCCCTCGACCGGCTCCGCCCCGCCGTCCGGGCTCGGAACGCGGCCGGCTCGTCAGGGGCGACCAGCCAGCCGGGTGTGGTCGGCGGGGTGCCGGTGCGGCTGCTCTGGGGCGGGGCGGTGGCCGCCGCGCTGCTGCCGCTGACCCCCACCCCGATCCGGACCGTGCCGGCCTGGCCGGTGCCGGCCTACGTGGCCGAGGGCGGCTGGCGGGAACACGTCCCGCCGGGCCGGACCCTGGTGCCGGTGCCGCCGGTGACCGGCGCCGGGGTCAGCCCGGCGATGCTCTGGTCGGCCCGCACCGGGATGGCCTTCCCCACCCCCGGCGGCTACTTCATCGGCCCCCGGTCGGCCGACGACCCGGCCGCCCGGTGGGGTGCTCCGGACCGCCCCACGGCGGCGCTGCTGCGCCGGGTGGCCGAGACCGGCGAGGTGCCGGTGGTCACCGACGAGCACCGCCGGCAGGCGGTCGAGGACCTGCGCCACTGGCGCGCCGCCGTGCTGGTCCAGGGAGGACTGCACCACGGCGACCCGGTGCGGCGTACGGTCGAGGCGCTGCTCGGCCCCGGCCGCGAGGTGGCCGGGGCCCGCATCTGGGACGTCCGGCCCCTGGTGGGCTGACGGCTCAGCCCGCCTCCGATGGATGACGGCTCAGCCGACGAGGGGCCGGACGTCCCAGAGCCAGACGTCGTCGACGCGCTGGGGCGGGCCGATCAGCGCGGTCACCAGCTCACGCAGGACCGCCTCCCGGGGATGCGCGCCGAGCACGACCACGGACGCCTTCCAGAAGCGCAGGTCCTCGACCGCCTGGCGGCGGTTCTCCTCGGTGAGGGCGGGCACCGAGTTCTTGTCCATCGTGGAGTAGACCAGGGTGCTGGTCGGCCGGTTCGGGGCGCCGAAGACGCCCTCGCCCAGCTCGTTCGGCCCGATGAAGTAGCCGCCGGGGATGGGGAACGCGTGCTGCGTCAGCGCGCTCCAGCGCAGCGTGGGCAGGCCGTGCACGTTGCTCGGGATCGGCAGCGGCACCAGGGTCCGGCCCTGCGGCACGTACGGGCGCCAGCCGCCGGCCGTGATGAAGTGCGGCGGCAGGTCGACGGGCTGCGCGGGCAGCGGGCGCGGGAAGAGCGGCAGCACGGCGAGCGCGATGGCCGCGTACCCGACCGGCCGCAGCCAGCGGTGCCGCGACCCGGCGGCCGGGGCGGGATCGTCGCCGTCGCGGGGGGCCGGGACCGGCGGCCGGCCGCCGCCGGCGACCGCGTCCCAGGCCAGGGCCAGCAGCACGCCGAGCGCCGCCGTCACCACGAGGGCCAGCCGGGTCGGCATCATCATCTCGACCAGCGGCAGGTCGTCGGAGATGTAGGCCCACGGGCCGTCCGTCTCCGTCTCCACGCCGTTGATCCGCACCTTCGGGCCGATCGAGCCCACCGTGAAGAGCACCACCAGCACCGCGAGGATCCGGGCCACGAACGAGCGGCGGACCAGCAGCACCAGCGCCACCACCGACAGCAGCACCAACGGCCAGCCGAACCAGGTGTTCTGCTCGGTCAGCCCGATGGTCTTCTCCACCGCCTCGTCGCCGGCCACGGTGTCCCGGGCGAAGGTGACGAAGGCGGCCAGGTCCTCGCCCCAACTGTGGAAGACCCCACCCTGCAACCCCCGGTAGGACTGCGGGCCGTTGAACTGGAACCAGATCGGGTAGGCCGTGAGCAGCAGCGCCAACCCGCCGCCCAGGCCGAGCGCGGCGGCGAAGCTGCCGGCCACCGCCCGCGTCCGGGCCGGCCGCATGACCGCGTACGCGACCACGACGACCAGGCAGGCCAGCGCGGTGAGCAGCAGCATCTCCTCGTTGATGAAGATCTGGTACGCCACCAGCAGGCCCAGCACGAGGCCGTTGCGCCGCCACCGGCCGGGCTCGCCGAGCCGGAACACCCGCACCACGATCAGCGGCAGCAGGAAGTTCGAGACGAAGTTGGGCTGGCCGTTGGCGTGGTGCACGATGCCCGGCGCGAAGCCGAGGAACGCGCCACCGACGAAGGCCGCCGCGCGGGACCGCACCAGGTGCCGCGACAGCATCCAGTACGACGTGCCGGCGGTCGCGGCCAGCGCGCCACCCAGGTAGAGGGCGTACATCACCTGTGGGCCGAGCAGCATGGTCAGCGGGGCCAGCGGCAGCGTCACCCCGAGCAGCGAGGTGTTCGCCATCATGTTCACCCCGTCCGGGGCGTTCTGCCGCTCGGTGAACAGCGGGTTCTCCAGGTGCCGCACCGAGTACGCGCCGTGCGAGAACAGCCACTCGAACCAACTGTGGTCGGTGGGCAGGTGCGACGACACCCGGTTCTGCACGTCGACCCAGTAGTTCAGGCACACGAAAACGCCGAGCAGGACATAGGCTCCGATGGCCAGTACGTCGGCGCGGGACGGCCGCCGCCGGGGCCGTCGGGTCGGCTCCGCCGAGACGGGCTCGGCTACGGAGTTCAGCGAGGGGTCTACCACCGGCACAGCCACGACGGGCCATCGTACAGGCGCTACGGCGTCGCTTTTGCCGGGCCGGTGTCTCCCCGGCCGATTTGCCGGTCCGTTCGGGGCGCGGTGTGACGGGGAGGACGGCACGTGACGGTCATCGACCTCGGCGAGCTGCGTGACGAGCCGGGCCGGGAGGAAGCGCCGCTGCCCCGCCCGCCCCGCGCCGTCGGCCGGCCGCTGCGGGTCGCGCTGGCGCTCGCGCTTGTCGTGGCGACGATGGCCGGCGCCGCCCCGGCACCGCAGCGGGACACGTTCGTGGTCCCGGCGGGCGCGGGGGCGCAGGCCTTCCTCGACGATGACCGGCTCTACGTGGTCGAACAGGCGGAAGGGGAAGTCACGGGGACCGCCGAGGTGCGGGCGTACACCCTGCCCCAGCGGTCGCCGGTCGCCGGCCGGCCGCCGGTTCCACTGTGGCGGGCCGTGGTCCGGTCGACCGGCCGGTTCTGGCAGGCCCGGACCTGGCCGGGCGTGGTGGTGTTCGCGGTCTCCGGCCAGCAGGACCAGGGCAGCCGGACGCTCGCGCTCGACGCCGCCACCGGGAGCGAGCGCTGGCGGCGGCCCGGCTACCCCTGGTGGGACTCGAACGGGATGCTGCTGTTGCAGTCCGGCGGGGACGACGGCGGCGCGGTGCAGCTGGTGGACCCTGCCTCCGGGCGGGCGATCTGGTCGGCCCGGACACCGCGCGCGGGCGCGATGTACGACGCCCGGGACGGGCTGATCGACCGGGTCGTGCTGTTCGTCGCGCGGGGCCGGGTCGAGGTGCGCGACGCCCGCTCGGGCGAGCTGCTGCACGTGCGGGACCTGGGCCTGGGCGAGTTGTCCGGGCACGCGCAGGTGACGGTGGCTCACGGCCTGTTGCTGATCGTGCAGGCGAAGAGGGGCGTGCTGACCGCGTACGGGCTGGACGGGCTCCGCCAGCGGTGGGAGACCAGCCTGCCGACGGCGGCCCATGTCGGCAATTGCGGCGGGGTGATCTGCGTCAATGGGCAGAGCGGTGAGTTCAAAGCCCTCGACCCGGCCACCGGTGCCGTCCGGTGGACCGGGGGCCGGTCGGCGGGGGTGTTGCACGAGCGGGACGGGCGGCTGCTCGCGATCGAGCCGGGGACCCTCGGGGAGCGGTTCGTCCTGCTCGACGCGTCGACCGGCCGGACGATCGCCGACCTCGGCACGTGGCAGCTGGTGCTGGGCGACGACGACGATCGGCACTTCGTCGTCCGGCCGGCCGACACCGGTGGCGGGTTGGTGGTCGCCGAGTTGGACGCCGCCGCCGGCCGTTCTCAGGTGCTCGACGTGCTGCGGGACGCCACCGGGGACTGCCGGCGTGGCAGGGACACGGTGGCGTGCCGGCTGCGTACCGGTGGGCTCGGCGTCTGGCGGTTTCCTCGCTGACCCCGGCCCGAGCAGGACATAGGCTCCGATGGCCATGACGTCGGCGCGGGACGGCCGCCGCCGGGGGGAGGACGGCACGTGACGGTGATCGACCTCGGCGAGCTGCGCGACGAGCCGGGCCGGGAGGAAGCGCCGCTGCCCCGCCCGCCCCGCGCCGTCGGCCGGCCGCTGCGGGTCGCGCTGGCGCTCGCGCTGGTCGTGGCGACGATGGCCGGCGCCGCCCCGGCACCGCAGCGGGACCCGGCCGTGGTGCCGGCCAGCCCGGGGTCGGAGGCGTTCCTGAGCGGTGACCGGCTCTATGTGGCCGGCCCGGCGGAGGGGGAGAGCGCGGGCACCGTCGAGGTGCGCGCGTACGCCCTGCCGCAGCGGTCGACGGTCGACGGCCGACCGGCTGCACTGTGGCGTGCCCTGGTCCGCACGTCCGGCCGGATCTCGGAGAGCCGGGCCTGGCCGGGTGTGGTGCTGTTCACGCTTGCCGATGACCAGGGCGTGCAGTCACTCGCGCTCGACGCCGCCACCGGCCGCGAGCGCTGGCGGCAGCCCGGCTACCCCCGGTGGGACCGGGCCGGGACGCTGCTGTTGCACACCTTGGGAGAGGACGGCGGCACGGTGCGGCTGGTGGACCCGGCCTCCGGGCGGGCGATCTGGTCGACGCGGACCGGGCCAATGCATGCGATGTACGACGACCGGGGCGGGCTGATGGACCGGGTCGTGCTGTTCGGCGCGCGGGGCCGGGCCGAGGTGCGCGACGTCCGATCGGGCGAGCTGCTGCACGCGCGGGACCTGGGCCTGGGCGAGTCGTTCGGGTCCATGCAGGTGATGGTGGCCAACGGCCTGTTGCTGGTCGTGCAGTTGGACAGAGACGTGCTGACCGCGTACGGGCTGGACGGCCTCCGGCAGCGGTGGGAGACCAGCCTGCCGACGGCGGCCCACATCACGGACTGCGGCGGGGTGCTCTGCGTCAACGGGGAGAACGGCGGGCTGCGTGCCCTCGACCCGGCCACCGGTGCCGTCCGGTGGACCGAGAGCCGGTGGGCGGGGGTGTTGCACGAGCGGGGCGGTCGGCTGCTCGTGGTCGAGTCGGGGCCCCTCGGTCAGCGGTTCGTCCTGCTCGACGCGGCGACCGGCGGGGTGGTCGCCGAACTCGGCAGGTGGCAGCTGATCTGGGGGCGCGACGACGACCGGTCCATCGCCGTCCGGCCGGCGGGCGCCGGCGGCGGGCTGATGGTCGCCGAGCTGGACGCCGCCGGCGGCGGGGCCCGGGTGCTCGACGTGCTGCGGGACGCCACGGGAGACTGCCGGCGCGGCGTGGACGCGCTGGTGTGCCGGCAGCGCAGCGGTGCGTTCGGCGTCTGGCGCTACTCGGGCTGACCCCGGCGCGCCGGCGGGTCACCAGTTGGCCTGCTCCGGGGCCGGGGGCAGCGGTACGCCGGGCGGCCGCAGCACGTACGCCACCCCACCGCTGCCGCCCTGCCAGGCGGCCTCGAAGCGGTCCCGGTCGACGGTCCGGCGCACCGCGTCGTCGTCGGGGGCGTACGGGTCGTTGAGCACCGGCGTGCCCGCCTCGGTGAAGCCGACCAGCACCATCAGGTGTCCCTTGGTGTCGTAGTCCAGCCCGGGCACGTCGCCGGACCGGAACGCGGCGGAGACGATCAGCGGGATGCCGGCGGCCACGAACGCCTCCGCCTCGGCCAGCGAGCGCAGCCGGGTGACGAAGGCGTCCACTCCGTGCAGGCCGGCGTAGGCGGTGTTGAACGGCCAGTTCCCGGCCCCGGCGTAGGCGCGGTCGTAACAGTGCCGGGCCGCGTGCACCACCACCGGGCGGGGCCCGGCCGGGGCCACCCAGGCGTACCGGGCCGGGGCCGGGGCGGCACCCCAGAAGGCGAGCACCATCGACGTGCAGGTGGGGCTGCACCAGGAGTCCCCGCCGCCGCCCCACTGCGGGTGCGCGTCGGCGTGCAGCCGCTGCGAGTAGCGCGGCACGTCCAGCACGATGCCCCGGCCGGACACCCCCGCCGAGGGGCCGTCGCCCGGCGACCCGGACACCCCCGACGAGGGGCCGTCGCCCGGCGACCCGGATACCCCCGCCGGCGGGCGCGGGCCGGCGGCGACCGCCCCGACAGCGCGCAGTACCGGGGCCGCGTCGGAGTGCTCCGGCCGGAGCAGGGTCACCCGGACCTGCCAGCCGGTGACCGTGGCGTCCGCCACCACCAGCGTGTCCACGTCCACCCGGGCGTCGGCGTCGCGCTGCCCGGGCACGGACGTCCGGCGGACCGCGTCGTCGTCGGCCGCCCAGTCGGCGAGGACGTACCACCCGGTGGCCGGGGCATCGTCGTGCCAGCCCCGCAGCTCCACCCGCAGCCAGCAGCCGCCGGGGGTGTCCCCGTTCCACGAGGGCACCACGTCGCGCACGGCGAAGCCGGCCGGCACCGGCGCGGAGGTCCAGCTGCCGGCCGCGTACCGGTGGGTGTCGCCCTCCGGGTCGGTGTGGTCGAGCCGGTCGACCGGGTCGGCCAGTTCCAGCCCCCGCCCGGCCGGTCGCAGCCCGACCAGCACACCCAGGCCGGCGTCGCCGGGAAACCGGAAGCCCCGGTAGGCGACGTCCCGCCGGGCCGTCGGCGCCGCGTCGATCATGCGTCTCCCCGTCCGTTCTCGCAGGTTGGTGCCAGAAGCATCGCGTACGGCGAAGGTTTTTTGCAACGCTGGCCGACCGGGACGGCGGGTGCGCCCTGGTTTGCCGGCCGGCACTAGGTTGTGGGTGGTCAGGGCGAGGAGGCCGGGATGCGGGTACTGGTGGTCGAGGACGAGCGCAACCTCGCCGACGCGATCGCGCGCGGGCTGCGTAAGCGGGGGATGGCGGTCGACGTCGCCTACGACGGCGACAGCGGCCACGAGATGGCGTTCGTCACCCGCTACGACGTGGTGGTGCTGGACCGGGACCTGCCCGGCGTGCACGGCGACCAGATCTGTGCCGAGTTGGCCGCCTCCGGCACGCTCACCCGGGTGCTGATGCTGACCGCCAGCGGCACCGTGGCCGACCGGGTGGAGGGCCTGCAACTCGGGGCGGACGACTACCTCCCCAAGCCCTTCGCCTTCGACGAGCTGGTCGCCCGGGTGCAGGCACTCGGCCGGCGGGCCACCCCGGCCGCGCCGCCGGTGTTCGAACTCGCCGATCTGGTGCTCGATCCGGCCCGCCGGGTGGCCACCAGGGGCGGCCAGCCGGTCGACCTGACGAACAAGGAGTTCGGCGTGCTCTGCGAGCTGCTCAAGGCCCGCGGCGCGGTGGTCTCCAGCGAGGAGTTGCTGGAACGGGTCTGGGACGCCAACACCGACCCGTTCACCACCATCGTCCGGGTGACCGTGATGACGCTGCGTAAGAAGCTCGGCGACCCGCCGCTGATCGAGACGGTGGTCGGGGCGGGCTACCGCACGGCGGAGGCGTCAGCATGAGCGCGAGGAGTGAGCCGGTTTTGCGAGCCCCGCAGTCGCGAATGAAGGTGGCACGGTGAGCGCGAGGAGTGAGCCGGTTTTGCGAGCCCCGCAGTCGCGAATGAAGGTGGCACGGTGAGCGCCCCGGTCCTGCGAGCGCCGCAGGTGCAGCCGAAGGCTGGTCGGCGGACCCGGCTGCGGCCCACCCTGCGGCTGCGGCTGACCCTGCTCAACGGTGTGCTGCTGGTCGGCGCGGGTGCGATCCTGGTGCTGCTGGCCTGGCTGCTGGTCCGCGACGCGTTGCGCCCGACCGACGAGCTGCTGCCCGGCACCACCGTGGTGCTGGCCGACGGCCGGTCGCTGGACGCGGCGCAGTGGCAGCACCAACTCGTCGACGCCGCCAGCTCGGAACTGCTCATCAAGGGCCTGGTGGCGCTCCTGGCGATCAGCGTCGTCGGGGTGGCCGGCGCGTACGCTGTCGCCGGCCGGGCGCTGCGCCCGCTGCACCAGGTCACCGCCACCGCCCGCCGGCTCGGCGAGACCACCCTGGACCAGCGGATCGGCTACTCGGGCGCCGACGACGAGGTGGCCGAGCTGGCGGAGACCTTCGACGCGATGCTGGACCGGATCACCGCCGCGTTCGAGGCACAGCGGCGCTTCGTCGCCAACGCCTCCCACGAGTTGCGTACCCCGCTCGCGGTGATGCGTACCGAGATCGACGTGACGCTCAGCGACGACGAGGCGGACGCCGCCGAGTACCGCCGGATGGCCACCGTGGTCCGGGACGCCTCCGAGCGGGCCAACGGGCTGGTCGACGCCCTGCTGGTGCTCGCCCGCAGCGAGGCGCAGGCGGGTCGGCGGCTCGGCCGCCGCACCGAGTGCGACCTCGCCGCCGGCACCGCCAACGCCCTGTCGGCCGTACGCCGGGAGGTGGAGCGGATCGGGCTGCGGGTGCAGACCTCGCTGGAGTCCGCGCCGGTGGTCGGTGATCCGGGGCTGCTCGACCGGCTGGCGGGCAACCTGATCGAGAACGCGGTCCGCTACAACCACCTGCACGGCCGGCTCTGGGTGCGGACGGGCTCGGACGGCTGCCGGTCCTGGCTGGTGGTCGGCAACACCGGGTTCGAGGTGGACCAGGCGGACGTGCCCGGCCTGTTCGAGCCGTTCCGGCGTGGTGGCCGGGAGCGTACGGGCGCGCGCGGCTCGGGTCTCGGACTCTCCATCGTCCGGGCGGTCTGTGACGCGCACGGCGGCACCGTCAAGGTGATCGCCCAGCCCGGTGGCGGGCTGGAGGTGACGGTGACCCTGCCGGCGGCGGAGGCCGCCCCGGTCGTCACGGCGGGGGAGCCGGCCGTCCGGCGGTGACGGGAACCCACCCCCGGCGCCGGATCAGCCTCCGTCGGATGCGAGGATCGTGTCGTCAGCCCGACGAATGGAGGGGGGTGCGTCGATGTCCACCGTCATGATCTCCGCGCCCCGTCTCGCCGGCTGACCTTCTCGCACGCGGGGCGTCTCCATCTCCCCCGGAGGAACCCGTGTATCCACGGATTCAGAACATCAGTTTCGACTGCCACGACACCTACGCCCTCGCCGGCTTCTGGTCGGCCGTGCTCGGGTACGCCCGGCACGCCGACGACGCCCCGGGTGACCCGGAGGCGGTGCTGCTGCCGCCCGACGGTGCCGCCCCGGCCGTGTTCTTCCAGCGGGTGCCCGAGGCCAGGACGGTCAAGAACCGGGTGCACGTCTGCCTCGAACCGGCCGGCCGGACCCGGGACCAGGAGGTCGAGCGGGTGCTCGGCCTCGGCGCGGTCCTGGTGAACGACCGCCGGCACGCCGACGGTACGGGCTGGGTGGTGCTCGCCGACCCGGAGGGCAACGAGTTCTGCGTCCTGCGGGGCGCGTCGGAGCGGGCAGTCAGGGCCAACGAGGAGGAACACCCGTGAGCGCACGGATCCACAACATCGGCATCGACTGCCGCGACACGTACGCCCTGGCCGGTTTCTGGGCGCAGGTCTTCGAGTGCCCGCGCCAGCCGGACGACTTCCCCGGCGACCCGGAGGCCATGCTGCTGCCCCCGGGTGGCCCGGAGGTGCTCTTCCTGGCCGTGCCCGAGGGCAAGACGGTGAAGAACCGCCTGCACCTCGACGTGGAGCCCACGGACCGGACCCGGGACGAGGAGGTCACGCGGCTGTTGGGCATCGGGGCCACCCACGTCTCCGACAACATCCGCCCGGACGGCTCGGGCTGGGTGGTGCTGGCCGACCCGGAGGGCAACGAGTTCTGCGTGCTGCGCAGCGCGGCTGAGCGGGCCGCCACGGCGGGCTGACGCGAAGGGGCCTGTCCACCTCGGTGGACGGGCCCCTGCAACGCTGCCGTACGCGTCAGACCTCTGCTCGGTCTGCCCAAACTGGCGTGCCGGGCGGCGCCCAGCGGGAGGGCTGCGGTCAGTACTTCTGTTCGATCTCGCCGCGAATGGCGACGAACTCCGCCGCCGAGGCGGCCGCGGATGAGAAGAACATCACGATGACGCCGACGCTGCCGTGGTCGGCCCACGCGCAGACCCCGAGGGGCACTCCGGCGGACTCACCGTCGCCGCACTTGGCCAGGCCGCCCTGGGGGCCCGGGGCGATGGTGGTCATCCTCTTGACGGACAGCCCCTTGGACATCCCCTTCACCGTGTCGTCGAGTTCCCGTTCGGGGTTGAGCACGAACGCGGAGGCGGCGATCACCATGACCATGTTCCGCTCGTCGGCGCTGCCGTAGAAGGCGCCGGCGACGCCGGTTTCGCCGGTCACCGAGGTCCTCAGCTCCCGGACCATGTCGTCGGCCGCCTTCTTCAGGGTCGGCTCGGTGCTCTTCGCGCGACCCGCGAGCGTGTCCGGGGCGACGACCCGGATCCGGGGAGCCTCGCTGGCGTCCGGCGACGGGGTGGCCGGCGACGACGTGGCGGCGCTCGGCGTGGCGCTCGACGCCTGGGTCGGGCCCGCCGTCGGGGTGGGCCTCGGGTCGGGGGACCCGTCGTCGTTGAGGGCGACGTAGGCCAGGCCGCCCCCGCCGAGGCAGAGCACCAGCAGCCCGACCAGGCCCAGGGCCAGGATCAGCTGGCGTGACCGCGCCTGTCCGCCCCCGGCGGCAGGGTGCGGCGGGTAGCCGGCGTACTGACCGGCAGGGAAGCCGGCCTGGGGCGTGCCGGGATACGCGCCGTGCGGCGGGGTGGAGTGCGGCGGCGAGTACGGCGGGGTGGAGTTTGGTGGCGGGGTGGAGTACGGCGGGGTGGAGTAGGGCTGGGTGGGATACGGCTGGGCCGGCGGCGGTCCGGGGTGCGGCGTGGCGGGCCAACCGCCGTCGTACGGGGGCGGGCTCGCCGGCGGAGCCGCCCAGCCCGCGGCGGGCGGCGGGGCCGGGTAGTTGTCCGGCCGCGGCGGGGGGAAATCGTAGTGCGGCTCGTGCTCCGGCTGCCCGGACCAGGGATCGACCGGCGGTGAGGACATGATCAGCTCCAGGCGAGGGTGCGGACGGGTGATCGTAGCCAGCCACCGCAGGTCCCGCTGTCCCGGTCCCGACCGGACCGGGCCGTAACGACGATCGCGGTGGCCACCACCATCCAAGCTGGACGGGGCAACCACCGCGAACGCGGGGCGGGGTGTCAGGCGGGCAGGCTGGCCGCGCCCTGGGGCAGGAACCGCTGGCCGGTGACCCGCTCGGAGGTGCCGGTCCGGTCCAGGTACGGCGTGATGCCGCCCAGGTGGAACGGCCAACCCGCGCCGAGGATCATGCACAGGTCGATGTCCTGCGCCTCGGCGACGACGCCCTCGTCGAGCATCAGCCGGATCTCCTGCGCCAGCGCGTCGAGCGCGTTCTGGCGCACCTGCTCGGCGGTGAGCGGCTGGTCGCCGACCACGAGCAGCTTGGCCACCTCGTCGTTGACCTGGTCGTCGACGACGATCGGCTGACCGGAGTCGGCGATCCGCTTGAGGTTCTCGCTGACGTCGAAGCGGTCCGGGAACGCGCCGTGCAGGGTGCCGCCCACGTGGTACGCGACGGCCGGCCCGACGAGCTGGAGCAGGGCGAGCGGGCGCATCGGCAGGCCCAGGGGGTCCAGCGCGGAGTTCGCCACGTCGAGCGGGGTGCCCGCGTCCACGGCGGCGAAGACGGTGCCGAGGAAGCGGGTGAGCAGCCGGTTGACCACGAACGCCGGGGCGTCGGTGACCAGCACGCAGGACTTCTTCAGCTGCTTGCCGGTCGCGAACGCGGTGGCGAGCGTGGCGTCGTCCGTCCGCTCGCCCCGGACGATCTCCAGCAGCGGCAGCACCGCGACCGGGTTGAAGAAGTGGAAGCCCACCACCCGCTCGGGGTGCTCCAGCCCTTCGGCCATCGCCGTGATCGACAGGGAGGAGGTGTTGGTGGCCAGCACCGCCTCCGGCTTGACGATCTTCTCCAGCTCGGCCCAGACCTGCTTCTTGACGGCGAGGTCCTCGAAGACGGCCTCGATGACGAAGTCGGCATCCGCGAAGACGCCCTTGTCGACAGAGCCGCTCACCAGGCCGTACAGCTTGGCGGCGGTGCCCTTGTCCATCCGGCCCTTGCTGACGGCCTTCTCGATCTGGGTGTGCACGTAGCCGACGCCCTTGTCGACCCGGGCCTGGTCGAGGTCGGTCAGCACGACCGGTACCTGGAGACGGCGGGCGAAGAGCAGGGCGAGCTGGCTGGCCATCAGGCCGGCACCGACGATGCCCACCTTGGTGACCGGCCGGGCCAGGCCCTTGTCCGGGGCGCCGGCCGGCCGCTTGGCCCGCCGCTGCGCCAGGTCGAACGCGTAGAGCCCGCTGCGCAGCTCCTCGGAGAAGACCAGGTCGGCGAGGGCCTCGTCCTCCGCGGCGGTGCCGGTGGCGAAGTCGGCGTCCTTCGCCGTCTCCAGCAGGTCCAGCGCCTTGTACGCGGACGGCACCGCGCCGTGCAGCCGCGCATCGAGGGTCTGCCGCGCGAAGTAGAGCACGCCGGCCCACATGTCCTTGTCGACCTCGGGCCGGGTCACGGTGACCTCGCCCCGGACGACGCCGGCGGCCCACTCCAGGGACCGCTCCAGGAAGTCGCCCGGCTCCAGCAGCACGTCCGCGATGCCCATCTCGGCGGCCTGCTTCGGCTTGAGCATCTTGTTCTGCATGAGCGGGTTCTGGATGATCACCTGGGTCGCCGCCGGGATGCCGATCAGGTTCGGCAGCAACTGGGTGCCGCCCCAGCCCGGCACCAGGCCGAGGAAGACCTCGGGCAGGGCCAGCGCCGCCGCGCCGCCGGAGAGCGTCCGGTAGTGGCAGTGCAGCGCCAGCTCCAGGCCGCCACCCATCGCCGCGCCGTTGACGAAGGCGAAGGTCGGGACCTGGCTGTCCTTGAGCCGGGCGAAGACCCGGTGACCGAGCCGCCCGATCTCCAGGGCCTGCTCGCGGTCGGCGAGCTGCGGGAGGCTGGTGAGGTCCGCGCCCACGCAGAAGACGTACTGCTTGCCGGTGACCGCGATGAACGCCGGGTCCGCCGCCAGGGCCGCGGTGATCGCCTCGTCCAGGCTGGTCAGCCCACCCGGGCCGAAGCTGTTCGGCTTGGTGTGGTCGAAGCCGTTGTCCAGGGTGATCAGGGCGGCCGGCCGGTCCAGCCCCGGTACGTTCACCTGGCGCAGCAGCGCCTTGGTGACGACCTCGTTCGGTGCGGCGAGCGCGCTCACTGTGCCATCTCCGTTCGCGACTGCGGGACTCGCAGGCCCGGCTCTTTCCTCGCGCTCACTTGTTGCCCTCCCAGTGGGGGTTCTCCCAGATCACGGTGCCGCCCATGCCGATGCCGATGCACATGGCGGTGAGGCCGTAGCGGACCTCGGGGTGCTCGGCGAACTGCCGGGACAGCTGGGTCATCAGCCGGACGCCCGAGGAGGCGAGCGGGTGGCCGATGGCGATCGCGCCGCCCCACGGGTTGACCCGCGGGTCGTCGTCGGCGATGCCGAAGTGGTCGAGGAAGGCGAGCACCTGCACGGCGAACGCCTCGTTCAGCTCGAACAGGCCGATGTCGTCGATGGTCAGGCCGGCGAGGCGCAGCGCCTTCTCGGTCGACGGGATGGGCCCGACGCCCATCACCTCCGGCTCGACGCCGACGAAGCCGAACGACACCAGCCGCATGGCGACCGGCAGGCCCAGCTCGCGGGCGACGTCCTCGGAGGCGAGCAGGCTGGCGGTCGCGCCGTCGTTCAGCCCGGCCGCGTTGCCCGCGGTGACCTTGCCGTGCGGCCGGAACGGGGTCTTCAGGGTGGCGAGCTTCTCCAGCGAGGTGTCCCGGGGAGCCTCGTCCACAGTGGCCAGGCCCCAGGCGTTCTCCTCGTCCCGGATCGCGACCGGCACCAGGTCGTCCTGGAGCTTGCCGTTGGCGTACGCCTTGGCGGTCTTCTGCTGCGAGGCGAGCGCGAACGCGTCGGTGCGCGCCTTGGTGATGTGCGGGACCCGGTCGTGCAGGTTCTCCGCGGTCGCGCCCATGACCAGCGCGGACGGGTCGACCAGCTTCTCGGCGATGATCCGCGGGTTGGGGTCGACGCCCTCGCCCATCGGGTGGCGGCCCATGTGCTCGACGCCACCGGCGATCGCGACGTCGTACGCGCCCATGGCGATGCCGCTGGCGACGGTGGTCACCGCGGTCATGGCACCGGCGCACATCCGGTCGATCGAGAAGCCGGGGACGGTCTTGGGCAGGCCCGCCAACAGGGCGGCGGTCCGGCCGATGGTGAGGCCCTGGTCGCCGATCTGGGTGGTGGCGGCGATGGCGACCTCCTCGACCCGCTCCGGCGGCAACTGCGGGTTGCGCCGCAGCAGCTCGCGGATGCAGCGGATCACCAGGTCGTCGGCGCGGGTGTTGGCGTACATGCCACCCGCCTTGCCGAACGGGGTGCGGACGCCGTCGACGAAGACGACATCCCGAACTTCACGGGGCACTTGAGCCTCCTCTTCGACCACAGTTCGGCCGCCGCGCCGACGGGGCGGCGCCGCGGACCGACCGAAGGTCGCCGGCACGGGCGTGTTCCTCCGGATGCTACTCGCCAGTAACCATGGCTGGCACCCGCCCCCGTGTGGCCCACCCCACACCACCCGCCCGGCGTTCGGCTCGTTGATCATGGAGTTGCCGTGCCGACACGCCGGGCGTGGCAACAGTAACTCCATGATCAACGGGGCGGCCGTGGGCGGCCGTGGGCCGCAGGGGGTCAGGGGGTTGGGGGTGGGTCGGTTAGGGACTCCGTGAGGGCCGGCAGCAGCAGGGAGATCTGCCACTCGCGGGCGTTGAAGCCCCGGAGGGTCTCCGCGACGGTCACGTCGGTGACCTCCTCCGGAGGGACCCAGGCCACCCGGCGGATCGAGTCGGGGGCGATCAGGTTCTCCGGCGGCAGGTTGTGCGTGGCGGCGATCCGGACCACGACCTCCCGGCACCGGGCCAGGCGGGCCGCGGCCACCGGATCCCGCTCGGCCCACCGGTGCGGCGGCGGGGGTCCCTCGACCGTTGGCGCGACCGGCAGCGCGTCGTCGGCCAACTGCCGCGCGTCGTCCAGCGCGGCCAGCCAGGTGCGGGCCAGCCGGCGCACCGAGCGGCCGCCGAAGCCGGGCAGGGTGAGCAGGGTCTTCTCGTCCTTCGGATCCAACTCCGCCGCCGCGACGATGGCCGAGTCCGGCAGCACCCGACCCGGCGCGGCGTCCCGCCGGGCCGCGATCTGGTCCCTGGCGTACCAGAGGGAACGGACGCGGGCCTGGGCGCGCGCCCCGCGCACCCGGTGGATGCCGGACGTGCGGCGCCACGGCTCGGCCCGGACCTTCGGCGGCCGGGCGCCGGTGCGCACCAGCGCGGCGAACTCCTCCGCCGCCCATCCGGACTTGCCCTGCCGGGCCAGCTCCTCGTCGAGCGCGTCGCGCAGGTCGACAAGCATCTCCACGTCGAGTGCGGCGTACGTCAGCCAGGACTCCGGCAGCGGGCGGCTCGACCAGTCGGCCGCCGAGTGGTGCTTCTCGAGGCTGAAGCCGAGTAGCTGCTCGGTCAGCGCGGCCAGGCCGACCCGTTCGAATCCCGCCAGCCGGGCGGCCAGTTCGGTGTCGAACAGCCGGCGCGGACGCAGGCCCAGCTCGGCCAGGCACGGCAGGTCCTGGCTGGCGGCGTGCAGCACCCACTCGGCCTCGCCGATCACCAGGTCGAGAGGGGTCAGGTCGGGCAGCGGCAGCGGGTCGATCAGGGCTGTGCCGGAGCCGGCCCGACGCAGCTGCACCAGATAGGCGCGCTGGCTGTAGCGGTAGCCCGAGGCGCGCTCGGCGTCCAGGGCGACCGGGCCGGTGCCGGCGGCGAAGCGGGCCACGACCTCGTCCAACTCGCCGGACGTGGCCGCCGGTTGGGGTGTGCCCTCGCGCGGGGCGGTCAGCGGGACGGGCCCGTCGGCGGTCGGTTCGGCCCCCTCGGCCACCGGCTCCGGCCGGGCCGACGGCGGGTGGGGCGCATCGATTCCCGTACGGCTTTCGGCGGCCCGACGGCGCTGGGGTGGTTCGTCGGTCACCTGACAACCCTAGTGCGCGACGCGACGTGGTGGGTGAAGCCCGTCCGGTGTGTGTCGGCCCACCGGCCGCCGGGTGTCTCCGGCGGGGCCGGACATAGGGGAAGACAAACCCCGTTGGCGCAGGTACGGTCCATCGAGCCGTTGCGCGGGTGCGGCATCATCGGGGCCCGGAGCGGAGCGGGGCTTCTACGGGGAGGGCAAGGCGATCATGACTGCTGGCTACGGGTCGGCGGACACGGGCCCGGCGGCGCCGGGCGACGGTGGGTTCCCGCCGGGGACGGCGCGTCCCGGGCCACTACCGCCCCGGATCGAGCCGGCCGCCGCCGCATACCCGCCGCCGGGCGTCCCCCGGCAGCCTCCGGCCGCCCCGACGCCGCGACCCGCCTGGACACCGCCGGCGCAGCCGGCCCAGCCCGCCCCGTGGGGCGCGGCCCCGGCCAACCCCGCTGTGCAGGTCCCGCGAGACCAGCTCGGGGGCGACCACCGCGACGAAGAAGATGACCAGCCAGCTCA
>NZ_JBEYVB010000018.1:0-120665 GCF_040643815.1 Micromonospora sp. NPDC047074 | reverse complement strand
GTCGCGTCGTACCCGAAGGACCGCTTCCCCACCGACCTGGTCTACGGCCCCAACGCCGCGGCCGGGCTGCGCCTCATCACCTGCGGCGGCCGGTTCGACCGGCACATCGGCGGCTACGTCGACAACGTCGTCGTCTTCGCCACCCGGATGTCGTGACCCCGCTGTCGCCGCCGACGAGTACGGTGTCCGCGCGGATGCCGGCGACGCGGAGGTGGACAGTGGTGCAGGAGGCGGGGGCACGCACAGGTCTGTCCGCCGTGGTCGGCCGGCTGCTCGGCCGCACGGTGCCGGGACAGCGCCGGCCGGAGCCGCCACGGTCCAATCCCGACGCCGTTGTCGACTGCGCCGTCTACGTCGGCGGGCGGCGCGAGCCGGGCCGCCCGCACTTCGCCGACGCGTACGCCCGCAGCCGCCGGGCCCGCGACGCCTTCGTCTGGCTGGGGCTGCACGAGCCGGACCCGGCGGTGATGGCGTCGGTCGGGCGCACCTTCGGGCTCGACGACCTGACCGTCGAGCAGGCGCTCGCCGACGGCCACCGCCCCACGGTGCGCCGCGACGGCGACGTGACCCTGCTGGTGCTGCGCACCGCCGGCTACGTGGAGCACGCCGAACTGACCGACACCTCCGAGGTGATCGACACCGGTGACGTGATGGTCCTGCTCGGCGACCGTTTCGTCATCACCGTGCGGCACGGGGCCGCCGGCACCCTCACCTCGGTCCGCGCCGACATCGAGCGCCGCCCGGCGGTCCTCGCGGAGGGCCCCTGGGCCGTGGCGTACGCGGTCTGCTCCCGGATGGTCGACCTCTACCTGGAGGTCGCCGGGCACGTCGAGCGGGACCTGGAACGCGTCGAGGAGACCGTCTTCGCCCGGGACCGTTCCGCCGACATCCAGCACATCTACCAGCTCAAGCGGGAGGTGGTGGAGTTCAAGCGGGCGGTGCTGCCGTTGCAGGCGCCGCTGCGCTCGCTGCTCGACCAGCGGCCCGACAACCCACCCCGGGGCCTGCGGCGGTGGTTCGCCGACGTGGACTCCCGGCTGACCCGGGCGGTGGACCGGGTCGCCGCGTACGACGACCTGCTCAACTCGATCCTGCAGTCCCGGCTGGCGCAGCTCGCGGTGGACCAGAACAACGACATGCGCAAGATCGCCGCCTGGGCCGCCATCGCCGCCACCCAGACCGGGATCGCCGGGATCTACGGCATGAACTTCGCCACCATGCCCGAGCTGGGCTGGCGCTACGGCTACCCGGCCGCGCTCGGCCTGATGGCGCTGACCGCGTTCACCCTGCACCGCCTCTTCCGCCGCTCCGGCTGGCTCTGACGCCATCGGACGGCCCGGGCGCGGAGCGCCAGTGGGCGGGGACCCGCCAGCGCGCTCAGTCCACGGCGGACGGGTCGTCGCCGACCGCGAGGGCCCGCAGCGGGACGGGCTTGACCGGAGCCTGCGCGGTGAACGCGCCGACCTGCTCCGGCCCCCGGCCGGTCTCGGCGGAGATCAGTTGGCAGACCCCGGGCTGGCAGGACCGGCCCTGGCACAGGCCCATCCCGGCGCGGGTCACCAGCTTGACGGCGTTCGCGGTGCCGAGGTGCGGGTTGGCCCGCAGCGCGCGGCGCACGTCACCGGCCCGCACCTCCTCGCACCGGCAGAGCACGGTGTCGTCGGTGACGAGGCTGCCCAGGGCCGCCCGGTCCGGCGCGAACCGGTCGAGCACCCGGGTGACGAACCGGCGCCGGCGGCGCAGCTCCCGGCGTACCGGGCGGGCCAGCGTGGCGGCCCGGTGCGCGTCGAGCAGCCCCAGGTCGCGCAGCACGCCGAGGGCGGCGAGCCGGCCCTCGACCTCCGCCTGCTCGGCGCCCGCGACCCCGGTCAGCTCCCCGGCCACCGCGATCTGAGGCACGGAGGTACGCAGCCACTCGTCGTGCCGGACCACCCAGCCGCCCGCCGGGGAGTCCCAGTCCACCGCGCAGCCGGCCTGCCGGGCCAGCTCGACGGAGGGGACGAAGCCGTACCCCAGCGCCAGCACGTCGCAGGGCACGTCCCGGTCGGTGCCGGGCGCCGGCAGCCCGGCGGAGTCGACGTCGGCGAGGGTCACCGTGGTCAGGTCCGGATCGCCGGTGGCCCGGCGGACCACCGTGCCGAACCGGACCGGCACGCCCGCCCGGCGCAGGACCCGCAGCGCGCCGACGCCCTCGGCGAGCTTGCCGCCGGCACCCGCCACGGCGGTCAGCCCGGCCGGCCCGGGCAGCAGGTCGCGGCGGCGCTGGACCAGCGCGACCTCCACTACCCGGGCACCGGCCCGGACGAGCTGGGCGGCCACCACCAGCAGCAGCGGATGGCCCCCGGCCAGCACGAACCGGCCGCCCGGCAGCAGGCCCTGGGCCTTGACGAACGTCTGCACCCCGCCCGCCGTGAGCACGCCCGGCAGGGTCCAGCCGGGAAACGGCACCGGCAGGTCGTACGCGCCGGCGGTCAGCAGCACCGCCCGGGGTTCGAGCAGCCGTACCCCGGCGGGCCCGTGCGTGGCGACCCGGTAGCGGCCCGGCGCGGGCTGGACGCCTGCGTACCCGTCGAGGCCGGCCCGGGTGCCGAGGACGCCCCACACCGTGGTGTCGACCAGCCACCGGACGCCGGGGGCGGCGGTGGCCTCGGCCAGCAGCGCCCGCCCGGCGGCGGGTGCCCCGGCGGGCGGGGTGAACCCGGCCGGTGGCCGGCGGTAGATCTGCCCGCCCGGCTGCTCCTGCTCGTCGACGACGGTGACGGTCGCGCCGTGCCGGCCGAGGGTCGCGGCGGCGGCCAGCCCGGCCGGGCCGGCGCCGACCACCACCACGTCGGGCGCGTTCACCGGGGCACCGCCGTGCGCACCCGCATGCCGGCCCGGACCCGGGTCAGGCAGGACCGCTGGCAGGGCACGTCGTCGACGGTGACGACGCACTCGAAGCAGATCCCCATGTTGCAGTAGGGGGCCCGGCGGGCGCCGCTGCGCGTGGTGCCGACGGCCCGGTCGCCGGCGGCGAGCAGCGCGGTGGCCAGCGACTCGCCCGGGTGGGCGGTCACCGGCCGGCCGTCCACCTCGATGGTGACCGGTGCGGGCCGGTCCATGCCGGTGCGCCTGGGTGCGGCCGGCGGGCTCGGCGGGCGGTGCTCAGACAACGTTCAGCGCTCCGAAGCGGGCGGGTGAGTAGTCCTCGATCGACCGGTCGGCGCCGCCGCCCAGGACCATGTCGGCCAGGAGCCGGGCGTAGGTCAGGCCGAGGGTGAAGGCCGAGCCGCCGGTGGCGACGAAGAGCCCCGGCCGGCGCGGGACCGCGCCGAGCAGGGGCAGGTGGTCCGGGGTGAGCGTGGTCATGCCCGTCCACGTCCGGATCACCGGCAGGTCGCACACCGCCGGAACGACCCGGGCGGCGTCGGCGTTGCCGACCAGCGATTCGTACCGCAGCTCCGGGTTGCTCTCCAGGTCGACCCGGCCGGCCCGGCTGACCAGCTTGGCCGGCCAGCCGCCGCCGATCAGCACGTTGCCGTCCTCGGTCTGCTTCAGCGACAACCGCCGGCCGACGTGCTGGATCAGGTGCGGCAGGAACGGCCGGCTGCGGGCGGTGGCGCTCATCGTCAGCCCGACCGGGAAGACCGGCAGCCGGACGTCGGCCATCGCGGCCAGCTCGGCCGTCCAGACCCCGGCGGCGAGCACCACCGTGTCGGCCAGGTGCGTCTCACCGGCGGTGTCGCCGGGCCCGGATCCCGTGCGCAGTTCCCAGTGCGGGCCGCGCCGGTGCAGCCCGGTGACCCGGCAGCCGGTGCGCAGCACGGCGCCGTGCCGGGCGGCGGCCCGGGCCAGCGCCGGGGTGACCAGGCGGGGGTTGGCCTTGCCCTCGCCGGGCACGTGGCCGGCGGCGAGGACGGTGTCGGCCAGGTACGGCGCGAACCGGCGCAGCTCCGGCCCGGAGAGCACGGCGACGTCGAGGCCGTACTCGCGTTCCAGGGCCGCCTTCCGGTCCAGCACGGCGACCTCGGCCGGGGTCTCGGCCAGCATCAGCCCGCCGGTGCGGGACACCCCGCAGCGCTCGCCGAGTTCGTCCTCCACGGTGGCCCAGGCCCGCATGGCGTCCAGGTGCAGCGGCAGGGCGCGGGCCGCCGCCCGGGCCGCCGCGTCGCCGTGCTCGACCATCCGGAACTCCAGCTGGAAGTGCAGGCTGCCCGCGTTCTGCCCGGAGGCGTGCCGGTTGACCTGGTCCTTCTCGACGAGCAGGACGCGGTTGCCGGCGCGGGCCAGGTGCCAGGCGGTGGCGCAGCCGAGCAGGCCGCCGCCGATGACAGCGGTGTCGTAGCGGATCATGGCAGTAGGTCGAGCCGGGCCATGGTGGCGCGGACCCGGGCCTGCTCGGCGGGGGTCAGCGGGAGCAGCGGCGCGCGGACGTGGCCGGCCGGCACGCCCCGCAGGGTGAGCGCGTACTTCATGATCGCCTGTGCGTTGCCGAACCGGGCGCCGTAGTCCGGGCCGAACCAGTCCTCCATGATCACCCGGTCCCGGGCGCCGAGCACCCGGGCCCGGTCGAGGTCCCCGGCCCGCAGCGCGCGGAAGAAGTCGGGGTGGTCGGCGCCGAGGACGGCGCCGGCGCCCATCAGCCCGTCGCCGCCGATCGTGGTCATCAACTCGATGCCCACCTCGTTGGTGGGGATGCCGAAGTAGCGCACCCGGTGCCGCAACGCGACGAGGCCGCGGACGAACCCGCCGAAATCCGCTGTCGAGTTCTTGACGGCCACCACCGTGTCCAGCTCGCTCAGCTCCCGCAGCAGGTCGGCGTCCAGGTCGACGCCGGTGCCGCGCGGCCAGTTGTAGACGCAGAGCGGGATGTCCACCGCGTCGGAGACGGCCCGGTAGAAGGCCACGACCTCGGCGCGGGTGGGCACCACGTACGGCGGCGGGGTGAGCAGGATCCCGTGCAGGCCGGCGGCCCGGGCGGCCTCGGCGTGCCGGATCGCCTCCGCCGGGGTGTACGCGTTGCAGCCGCCGAGCACGGTGAGCCGGTCGCCGACCCGCTCGGCGGCCGCCCGGAACAGCTCGGCCCGCTCCTGTTCGCTGAGACTGAACCATTCCCCCGTGGTCCCGCCGACGATCACCCCGTGCAGCCGCTCGCCGGCGAGCCAGTCGAGCTGGGCCCGCCAGGCGGCGAGGTCCAGCTCGCCGGTGGCGGTGAACGGGGTGGTGACGGCCGGCAGGTAGCCGAACCAGTCGACGCTGTCGCGGTCCACTGCGGGGTCCTTTCGACGGGCGGCGTCGTACCGCCCGCGTGCCGGGACGCGGGCCGGGTGACGTGCCGGTGGGGTCAGGGGGTGGGTGGGGTGACCGCGATGATCAGCCGGGCGTGCCGGTCGCTGGCGTTGCGGTAGAGGTGCGGCAGCCGGGAGTCGAAGGTGATCGCCTCGCCGGTCTTCAGCACGTACGACTCGCCGCCGATCTCGGCGACGATCTCGCCGGTGACGGCGATCGCGCACTCGGTCGACGGGTGTGCCCACGGCTCGTTGGAGCTGGCGTCGCCGGGTGCCAGCTCGGCCTCCAGCACCTCCAGGTCACCGCGGCCCGGCGTGAGCCGGTCGTAGGCGATCTGTCCCGGCGGCGCGGCGAGCCGGGAGCGCGAGCCGGGACGGCTGATGTGCACCAGCGGGGCATCCGGCTCGGAGAACAACGCCGCGATCGAGGTGTCAAAAACCTTGGCGAGTTTACGGAGAGTGGCCAAACTGGGGTCTGTTGCGCCATTCTCGATCTGGCTGAGCAGGGCGGGAGAGACGTCGGCTGCGGCCGCGAGCTGACGGAGCGTGAGGGAGTGCTGCTGGCGCAGGTCGCGGAGCTGGTCACCGAGCATGCGTCTTCCTCGTCTTTGAACAGTGTGGCTAGAAATGTTTGACGTAACTATACGCTGCTGTCTAGCATGGTCAAACAGAAGGTAAACTGTGTTTGGCGCAACTAAACAAGCGGCGTTGAGGCACGAACCGGACAGGCGTCCTGTCCGGGTACATCCAACCCCATGACGGCACATCGGCGAAGACCCGAGGATCCGTCGTCGGGCGGCACCAACCGGCCAGGCCCACGGCGTCACCGAAGTCGCCGGGTCCGGCCCGCCCCCAGAGCCCGTGCAGCGCGGGCCGGCCCACACGAAGGTAGGAACAGCATGTCGGTGTCCCCTCGCCGGCTCCGCGTCGGAGCGATCGCTCTGACGGCGCTGGCCATCGCCTCCAGCACCGCGTGCAGCGCGGGCGGCAGCGGAGGAAACGGTGACGGCGGTTCGGCCAAGACCCTGACCGTCAACACCTCGTTCGTCCTGAAGACGCTCGACCCCGGCCGGATCTACGAGGCCACCGGGCTCACGGCCGTGCACTCCCTCTACGACACCCTGTTGACCTTCAAGGGCGCGGACGTCAGCAAGCCCGTCCCCGCGCTGGCCGAGTCGTACGAGGCCTCCGCCGACGCCAAGACCTTCACCTTCAAGCTCCGCGAGGGGGTGAAGTTCTCCGACGGCACCCCGCTGACCGCCGACGACGTGGTCTTCTCCCTGAACCGGCTGAAGAACGTCAAGGCCAGCCCGGCGGTCATGGTCGGCGGCCTCACGTTCGCCAAGACCGACGAGCGGACCGTGGTGGTCACCTCGGCGACCGCCGACCCGAACATCCCCGTGGTGCTCTCGATGCCGTCGACCGGCGTGGTCAACTCCAAGGTCGCCAAGGAAAACGGCGCGACGGACGCCGCCGACGCCGCGAAGAGCGACAGCGCGCAGCAGTACCTCGACAAGAACTCGATCGGCAGCGGCCCGTACGTGCTGAAGTCGTACGACCCGTCGGCGCAGGTGGTGCTGGAGGCCAACCCCAACTACTGGGGCACCAAGCCCGCGTACGGCCGGGTCGTGCTGCGCAACATGGACGTGCAGACCCAGAAGCTGACCATGCAGCGGGCCAGCGGCTCGGAGATCGCGCTGGACATCTCCGGCAAGCTGCTGGAGGGCCTGCCGGACACCCTGAAGACCACCTCCATGCAGGACACGGTCTACTTCCTCTTCCTCAACGCCGACCCGGCCGTGTCCCCGGTGAGCTCGAACGCGAAGTTCAACCAGGCGCTGCGCGCCGCGATCGACTACCAGGGCATCGCCGGGCTGTACGGCAAGGGCGCCGCCCCCGGCGCCGGGCTGGTGGCCCCGGCCTACCCGGGCGCGCTGCCCGCCGGTGAGGAGTCGAAGCGCGACGTGGCGAAGGCCAAGGCGCTGCTCGCCGAGGCGGGGCTGACCAACCCCACGGTCAAGTTCAACTACCCGGCCATCACGTACAAGGGCGTCGACCTGGGCACGGTCGCGACCAAGGTGCAGGGCGACGCCGCCGAGGCCGGCATCAAGCTGGAGCTGACCCCGCAGCCGCTGACCACGTTCCTCGACGAGATGCGTACGGGCAAGATGGCCCTCGGGTTCACCCCGCAGAGCCTCAACTACCCGGTCGCCGACTCGCTGATCAACAACATGTCCCCCGGCCAGGCCACCGCGCTGCGCTCGGGCTGGACCGTCGAGCGCGCCGACCCGGCCGTCGTGGAGGCCGGCAAGAAGGTCACCTCGACCCTCGACCTCGCGGCCCGGGCCACCGCCATGCAGGAGTGGCAGCGGGCGATGAACGCCGCCTCGCCGTACATCGTCCTGGCGAACAACTCCTCCACCGTGGTGGCGACCGGCGACCTGACCGGCACCGACTACACCGCCGCGGGCTGGCAGGTCGACCTGGCCGCGGTCGGCCGGGAGTAACCACCTCATGACGACGACAGTCGACGACGCCGAGCCGGGCGCGGTCACCACGACCGCGTCCCGGCCTCGGCCGCACCGGTCGCTGCTGGTGTTCCTGGCCAAGCGGGTGGCGATCACGGCCGGTCTGCTGCTGGGCGTCACGATCGTGACGTTCGGCCTGGTGACCGTGGTGCCCGGTGACCCGGTCACGGCCAACCTCTCCGACCAGGCGCTCAACGACCCCGCCACGGTGGCCGCGTTCCGCGAGAAGTGGGGCCTGGACCAGCCGCTGTACGTGCAGTACTTCCAGTACCTCGGCAACCTCTTCCAGGGCGACCTCGGCATCTCCCAGCAGACCGGCCGGGCCGTGATGGACGACCTGTTCCAGTACGTGCCGGCGACCATGGAATTGGCCATCCCCACCATGGTGCTGGCGCTGCTGATCGGCACCGGCATCGGCATGCTCGCCGCCGTGCGCAGCGGCCGGGTCACCGACCAGCTGATCCGGGTCGGCGCGCTGCTGGGCCTGTCCACCCCGCCGTTCTGGCTGTCGCTCGTCGTGCTCTACGTCTTCTTCTACCAGCTCGGCCTGGCGCCCAGCGGCGGCCGGCTCTCCACCGACTTCAGCCCGCCGCCGACGGTGACCGGCATGTACACGGTCGACGCCGCGCTCGCCGGCCAGTGGGACGTCGCCTGGGACGCCGCGCAGCACCTGGTCCTGCCGGTGCTCGTGCTGACCAGCCTGACCGTGGCGATGCTGGTCCGGTTCGTCCGCTCGTCGATGCTGGAGGTGCTCCAGCAGGACTACATCCGGGCCGCGTACGCCAAGGGCCTGCCCACCCGGGTGGTGTTCCGCCGGCACCTGCTGCGCGCCGGGCTGGTCCCGGTGATCACCGTCTCCGGGCTGGCGTTCGCCTCGCTGCTGTCCGGCACGGTGCTGGTCGAGAACATCTTCGGCTGGCCGGGCCTCGGCCAGTACGCCTACCGCAGCGCCACGGCGCTGGACCTGCCCGCGATCCTCGGCGTCAGTCTGTTCGTGGCGTTGGTCTACACGCTCGTCAACCTCACGGTCGACCTGCTGTACGGGCTCATCGACCCGAGGATCCGACTGTCATGACCGCACTCGCACCCGATCCCGTGGCGCCCGACCCCAAGGCGACCGCCGCGCTGACCCGGCGCCGCTTCCTGGGCGGCCGGCTGCGGGGACGCTCGACGGCGCGGCCCATCTGGCGACAGCCGATCGCCGTGGCGGCCCTGGTCATCCTCGGCGGCTGGCTGCTGGTGGCGCTGCTCGCCCCGGTCGTCGCGCCGTACGACCCGCTGGCGCAGAGCCCGGACGCCTACGCCCCGCCGTCGGGCACACACTGGTTCGGCACCGACTCCCTCGGCCGGGACGTGTTCAGCCGGGTGGTCTACGGCTCGCGCCTGTCGATCCCGCTCGCGCTCGCCATCGTCTCGCTCGCCCTGCTGATCGGCGGCCTGCTCGGGCTGGTCGCCGGCTACGTCGGCAAGTTCGTCGACGAGGCGCTGATGCGCCTGACCGACCTGGTCTTCGCGTTCCCGCAGATCATCCTGGCGATGGCGGTGACCGCCGCGTTCGGACCCAGCACCCGCAACGCCGTCCTGGCGCTGGTCATCGTCTCCTGGCCGGTCTACGCCCGGGTCATCCGCAGCGCCGTGCTGACCATGCGCGGCGAGGACTACCTCAGCGCCGCCCGGCTGCTCGGCGTGGGCCCGGTCCGCGCGCTGCGCCGCGACGTCCTGCCCAACAGTGTGGGACCGGCGATCGTGCTGGCCACCCTCGAACTCGGCAACGCGGTGCTGCTGCTGTCGGCGCTGTCCTTCCTCGGCCTCGGCCCCCGCCCGCCGGCGGCCGAGTGGGGCTCGATGGTCGCGCTCGGCTCGCAGGACCTCTCCATGTGGTGGGTCAGCGTGTTCCCCGGTCTGGCCATCCTCACCGTGGTGATGGCGTTCAACGTGCTCGGCGACGCGCTGCGCGACCGGATCGACCCCCGCTACGCGAAGGGACGCTGAGATGAAGCCCCTGCTCGACGTCGACTCCCTGGCCGTCACCCTGCCCGGCCCCACCGGGCCGCTGCCGATCCTGCACGACGTGTCGTTCAGCGTCGGCGAGGGCGAGTTGGTGGGCATCGCGGGCGAGAGCGGCTGCGGCAAGAGCCTCACCGCACAGACCCTGCTGGGACTGCTGCCCGCCGGGGCCAAGGTCACCGGGTCGGCCCGGTTCGACGGCACCGAACTGCTCGGCCTGGACGCCCGGCGCTGGCAGAAGGTGCGGGGCGCCGGGATCGCGATGGTCTTCCAGGACCCGACCGCGGCGCTGCACCCGATGCTCACGGTGGGCCGGCAACTGACCGAACACATGCGGGTCCACCTGGGGATGGACCGGCGGGCGGCGGACCGGCGGGCCGTGGAGCTGCTCGACCAGGTCCGCATCCCCGACCCGGAGCGGGCGGTGCGGGCGTACCCGCACCAGTTCTCGGGCGGCATGCGGCAGCGGGCAGCCATCGCGATCGCCCTGGCCGCCCGGCCCCGGCTGCTGATCGCCGACGAGCCGACCACCGCGCTGGACGTGACGGTGCAGGCCGGCATCCTCGCGCTGCTGGACCGGCTGCGCGCCGAGACCGGGCTGGCCGTCGCCTTCATCACCCACGACCTCGGGGTGCTCAGCGCGTTGACCACCCGGGGTTACGTCTTCTACGCGGGACGGGTGGTGGAGACCGGGCCGACCGGGGCGCTGCTCACCGCCCCCCGGCACCCCTACACGGCGGCGCTGCTCGGTGCCCGCCCGCACGGCACCCAGGCGGTCGGCACGCTGCGGCCCATCCCGGGCGGGCCGCCGGCCCCGGGGCAGGCGCCGCCCGGCTGCCCGTTCCAGCCCCGGTGCGGGTACGCCGAGCCGTCCTGCGGCACCGCGCCGCCCCCGCTCTCCTCCGCCGGCCCCGACCGGTCGGTGGCCTGCGTGGTCCGTCCGCACCTGGAGGTGGCGGCATGAACGAGCCGATCGGATCGGGCAGCCTGCTCGAGATCAGCGACGTCGAGGTGGAGTACAAGGCGCGCGGTCGGGGGCCGGTGCGGGCCGTGGCCGGGGTGAGCCTGGAGGTGGCGCCCGGCCAGATCGTCGGCCTGGTCGGCGAGTCCGGCTGCGGCAAGTCGTCGCTGGCCCGGGTCGCGGTCGGCCTGGCCGCGCCGAGCGCGGGCACGATCCGGTTCGCCGGCCAGCCGGTCACCCCGCTGCGCTGGCGGCGCCGCCCGGGGCCGGAGGTCGGGCTCCAGATGGTCTTCCAGAATCCGTACGCGTCGCTGAATCCCCGGCGCACCATCGGCGCCCAGCTCCTCGACGGGGTGCCGGACACGGTGACCGGCGCGGCCCGCCGGGGCAGGGTCCTCGACCTGCTGGACCGGGTCGGCATGCCGGCCGAGGCGGCGCAGCGGTACCCGCACCAGTTCTCCGGCGGCCAGCGGCAACGGCTCGCGATCGCCCGGGCCCTGGCGCCGGAACCTCGGATGATCATCGCGGACGAACCGGTCACCGCGCTGGACGCCTCCTCCCAGGCGCAGGTGGTCAACCTGCTCGTCGGGCTCGTCCGCGACCTGGACATGGGCATGTTGTTCATCTCGCACGACCTGTCCCTGGTGCACGAGATCGCCGACGTCACGGCGGTGATGTACCTGGGCCGGATCGTCGAGACCGCGCCCACCCGCCAGCTCTGGTCCACGCCCCGGCACCCGTACAGCCAGGCGTTGATCGACGCGGTGCCGCAGATCTCGGCGCACCCGCAGCTGCCCAGGACACTCGCCGGGGAGGTGCCCGACCCGGCCCACGCGCCGGCCGGCTGCCGGTTCCGGCCGCGCTGCCCGCACGCCTTCGGGCCGTGCGGCGAGCAGCCGCCCACGCTCGACCTCGGCGGCCGCAGCGCCGCCTGCTGGCTCAACGACCCCACGGTGGCCCCGGCCGCCGTGCCCGCCGCGTAGAGGACACCGCATGCACATCCCCACCGAACAGGTCCTGGTCAACTTCGCGCTCTACGACGGCGTCCGGGACGACCTCCAGCGCGACCAGGGCATCTGGATCGGCGCCGACGGCACGATCCGCGCGGTCGGACCGGTCGACGACGTCCTCACCGAGGCGGGCGGCGCCCGGGTGGTCGACCTGCGCGGCGACCACGTCATGCCCGGCCTGACCAACATGCACGTCCACCTCTCGCTCGGCCTGCCCGGGCACTTCGGCGACGAGGTGCACCGGTCGAACCTCGCCGAGCTGGTGCTGCTGATGGCCGACTCGGCCCGCCGGACGCTGCACTCCGGCGTCACCACCGCCCGGCTCGTCGGCGAGAGCCGGTACGCCGACTTCGCCCTGCGCAAGGGCATCGAACGCGGCGCGGTGGACGGCCCACGGATCTTCACCGCCGGGCACGCCCTCTGCTGCACGGGCGGGCACGGCTGGGAGGCCGACGCCCTGGAGGCCGACGGGGCGGACGGGTTCCGCCGGCTCACCCGCCAGCAGATCCGGGCCGGCGCCGACCTGATCAAGGTGTGCATCTCCGGCGGCATCGCCGGCGAGTTCGAGTCGATCGACACCCCGCAGCTGCTCGACGACGAGCTGGCGGCGGTGATCCGGGTGGCGCACGACTGGGGCCGCAAGGTCACCGCGCACGCCGGACCCGCCGAGTCGGTGCGCCGCGCCGTGGAACTCGGCCTGGACTGCGTCGAGCACGGCTACGAGCTGACCGACGAGGTCACCCGCCTGATGGCCGAGCGGGGCGTCTGGTACGTCCCGACCATCGTGGTCAGCCGCTGCGAGCAGTTCTTCCGCGACTCCGGCGTGCCGGGCTGGCTGATGGACCGCGCCCTGGGCGCCGGGCCCCGGCACTGGGAGAGCCTCCAGCACGCCATCCGCAACGGGGTGCCGATCGCGCTGGGCAGCGACATGCCGCCGCACGCCGGCTACGACGAGACGACCGCGACCGTGCGCGAGCTGGAGTTCATGGTGGACGCCGGGATGCCCGTCGCCGACGCGCTGAAGTCCGCCACCATCCGCCCCGCGCAGTGGCTGGGCCAGGCCGACACGCTCGGCAGCGTCGAGGTGGGCAAGCACGCCGACCTGCTGGTCCTGCGCGACGACCCCACCCGCTCGGTGTCGGCGCTGCGCACCCTGCACACCGTGCTCAAGGGCGGCGTCGGATACCGGGACGACCACGGCCGCCTCGGGGTCGCCCGATGACGACGATCGTCGAGGTCGCCGACCGGTACCTCGACGCGCTCGCCGGACTGGACCCGGAGGCCGCCGAGGCGGCCGGTCGTACCCCCGACTCGCACTTCGCGGACCTCTCCCCCGACGGCTTCACCGCCCGGGCGGAGCTGGCCCGTGGCACCGCCACGGCGGCGGCCGGTGCCCGCGCCGACGGCACCGCGCAGCACGCCCTCGCCGGCGCGCTGCGCGACCGGCTGGCCAGCGAGATCGACCTGTACGACGCGGGTTTCACCACCCGGCTGCTCGCCCCGCTGGCGACCCCGGTGCACCTGGTCCGGCAGGTCTTCGACAACCTGCCGCGCGCCACCGGCGAGGACTGGGCCGTCGTCGCCGCGCACCTGCGCCGGGTGCCCACGGCCCTCGACCAGTACGCCGAGACGCTGCGCTGGTCGGCCCGGCGGGGGCACCTGGTCGCCCGCCGGCAGGTGCTGGCGGTCGCCGACCAGTGCACCGCCTGGGTCACCTCGGACGACTTCTACGGCCGGCTGGTCGCCGGCTACCCGGGCGGGCCGCTGGCCGGCGAGCTGGCCGCCGGGGCGGAACTGGCCAGCGCCGCCACCGCCGAGTTCGCCGCGTTCCTGCGCACCGAGCTGGCGCCCCGGGCCACCGAGGTCGACGGCGTCGGCCGCGACCTGTACGCCGTCACCGCGCGCAGCTTCCTCGGCGCGAGGGTCGACCTGGACGAGCTGTACGAGTACGGCTGGGCGGAGCTGGCCCGCACCGCCGCCGAGCAGCGCGCGGTCGCCGCCGAACTCGGCTACCCGGACGTGGCGGCCGCGCGGGCCGGGTTGGACGCCGACCCGGCCGGCCGGGTGCCCGTCGGAGGAGAGCTGGAGCGGTGGCTGCGGGAGCGCACCGAGCAGCTCACCGACGCCCTGGACGGCCCGCACTTCGACATCCCGGCCGCCACCCGCCGGGTGGTGTGCCGGATCAGTCCCGCCGCCTCCGGGGTCATGTACTACACCCCGCCCGACGCCGGGTTGACCCGCCCCGGCGGGATCTGGTGGTCGACGCCTCCCGGCGAGTCGACGGTGCCGGTGTGGCGGCACGTCGGCACGCTCTGCCACGAGGGGCTGCCCGGGCACCACCTCCAGCACGCGATCACCCTCACCACGGCCGACCTGCACCCGTGGCAGCGGTCGCTGTGCCAGGTGCACGGGTACGCCGAGGGCTGGGCGCACTACGCCGAACGCCTCGCCGACGAACTCGGCCTCTACGCCGGGCCCGGCGAGCGGCTCGGGATGCTCGACGGGCAGATGTGGCGCGCCGCCCGGGTGGTCATCGACCTCGGCCTGCACCTGGACGTGCCGATCCCCGCCGGGACGGGTTTCACCGACGCGCGCCGGTGGACCCCGGAGCTGGCCGTCGACTTCCTGACCCGGGTGGCCGGGCTGGACCCGGCGACCGCACGGTTCGAGGTCGACCGGTACCTCGGCTGGCCGGCACAGGCGTTGGCCTTCAAGGTCGGGGCGCGGCTGTGGCAGCAGGCCCGCCGGGAGGTCGAGCGCCGCGAGGGCGCCGGGTTCGACCGCAAGCGGTTCCACCACCGCGCCCTGCGTCTCGGGCCGATGGGGCTCGACCCGCTGCGCGCCCGCCTCGCCGAGCTGTCCTGACAACCGCCGCACCACCCCCGCCCCGTCCGCCCTCCCGTCCGGAAGCGAGTCCCGATGACCGTTGACGATCTCACCGCCGCCATCACCGACATGTACCGGTCGCTGGGCGACCGTGCCGCGTTCGACGCCCGCCTGCACCCCGAGCTGACGATCTGGGAATCGGACGCACCCGAGCTGCTGGACGGGCTGGCCGCCCTGGACGACCTGCGGGACCGCCGGGCGGCGGACCGGGGCCCGGCCGCGCCCCCCACCTCGGTCGCGCCCGAGCAGTTCCGGGTCGAGTCGTGGGACGACACCGGCCTGGTCCGCTACGTCCTGCGGGCCAGGTACGCGACCGGGCAGCCGGACGACTGTTTCCGGGTGACCGACGTGCTGCGCCGCGACGAGCGGGGCTGGCGGATCGTGCACCACCACGCGGAGGCGGTCCGATGAGCGCCGAGGAACCGGTCACCGACCTCTACGACCTGCGGGTCGTGGTGGAGCGGATCGAGGGTCGGTCCGTCTGCGGCCTCCAGCCGGGTGACTACATCGACCTGACCGAGTCGAACCGGCTCAGCATCCCGACGGGCAAGCACTTCTGCCTCTACGCCCTCGCCGCGTGCCTGCCCCTGCTGCCGGCCAAGCAGCGCCCGTTGCCGCCGGAGGACTGGCTGGCCCGGGACTGCCACGTGGCCTGCCCCGACCCCGACGAGCGGGTCATCCTGCGCATCGAGCGGACCGGCCGGCGCCAGATTCCGACTGGAGAACTGACGTGAGCACCGACGACGGACGCCGGCTGGTCGGCATCGGGCTGCAGTCCGACAAGAGCGCCGACGAGTACGCCGCGCTGGCCGAACTCGCCGAACGGCACGGCTTCGACGTGCTGTCGGTCTTCGGCGACCTGATGTACCAGCCGCCGATCTTCCCGCTGCTGGTGGCCGCCCGGCACACCCGGCGGATCAGGCTCGGGTCGGCCTGCCTCAACCCGTTCACCATGCACCCGGTGGAGATCGCCGGGCAGGTCGCGGCCCTGGACCTGGCGTCGGACGGGCGGGCCTACCTCGGGCTGGCGCGGGGCACCTGGCTGGACCAGGTCGGGGTGCCGCAGGCCAGGCCGCTGCGCCGGATCACCGAGACGGTCGACGTGGTGCGACTGCTGCTCTCCCGCGACGAGGGCGGCTTCGCCGGCCGGGAGTTCACCGTGGCGCCCGGCACCGCCCTGCGCTACGCCCCGGTCCGCGCCGACGTGCCGGTCCTGGTGGGCACCTGGGGTCAGCAGACCGCCCGGACGGCCGCCGCGTTCGCCTCGGAGATCAAGGTCGGCGGGTCGGCCAATCCGGCGATGGCCAAGACGATGCGGGCCTGGCTGGACGAGGCCACGCCCGCCGGCCGGGAGCAGGTGGGTGTGGTGATCGGGGCGGTCACCGTGGTGGACGAGGACGGCGCCCTGGCCCGCCGGGTGGCCCGCACGGAGGTCGCCATGTACCTCGCCGTGGTCGCCGCCCTCGACCCGAACGTCGACATCGACCCGGAGTTGCTGGCGCGGATCCAGCAGCACGTGGCCCGCCAGGAGCACGACCTCGCCGGCGCGCTGATCGGCGGGGACCTGCTCGACCTGTTCGCTTTCTCCGGCACCC
The DNA here is from genome assembly GCF_040643815.1 of Micromonospora sp. NPDC047074. NCBI lineage: Bacteria > Bacillati > Actinomycetota > Actinomycetes > Micromonosporales > Micromonosporaceae > Micromonospora > Micromonospora sp. NPDC047074. The sequence goes on along the minus strand of NZ_JBEYVB010000018.1, from coordinate 104,411 downwards.
CGGAACACGTCGCCGCGCAGGCCGCGGCGGTGTTCGACGCCGGGGCCACCCGCGTGGAGTTCGGCACCCCGCACGGGCTGACCCCGGCCGGCGGCGTCGACCTGCTCGGCCGCCGGGTGCTGCCGCTGCTCAGGGAGTGACGCCGCGGTGGGGGCGGGCCGGAAGGGGTTCCCGACCCGCCCCCATCCTGACTAATTTCCGCGCCCGGTCGCGTTCTTTCAGCGCAGGGTCTCGCTCTTGCATTGTGGAGTCGCCTACTGCACCATGGCCATCGATACCTTTCCGCGACCGGAAGGAAGACGGCCATGGCGGTGTCCCGTCGGAGACTCATCGGATCCCTCGCCGCGGGTTCGGCGCTCGCCGCCGTCTCCCCCACCGACCTGGTCTCCGCCCTGCGCGGCACGGCCTTCGCGGCCAGCCCGCCCGGCGACGTCGTCGGCAAGGTGTCGGTCGGCTACCAGGGCTGGTTCAGCTGCCCGGGTGACGGTGCGCCGATCGGCGGCTGGTGGCACTGGAGCCGCGACCGGTTCCAGCCGCCCGCCCCGGCCAACACCACGATCGTCTCCTGGCCGGACATGCGGGAGTACACCCGCGGCTACACCACCGCGTACCCGCCGCTCGGCAACGGCCAGCCGGCGCAGCTCTTCTCCTCCTACGACCAGCAGACCGTCGACACCCACTTCCGCTGGATGCAGGAGCACGGCTGCGACACCGCCGCGCTGCAACGGTTCAACCCGTTCGGCGACGAGGGGCCGACCCGCGACGCCATGGCGGTCAAGGTGCGTGGCGCGGCGGAACGCTTCGGCCGCAAGTTCTACATCATGTACGACGTCACCGGCTGGACGGCGATGCAGTCCCAGATCAAGGAGGACTGGACCACCCGGATGTCCGCGCACACCGCCTCACCGGCGTACGCGCGGCAGAACGGCCGGCCGGTGGTCTGTATCTGGGGATTCGGCTTCAACGACGACGGCCGCCCGTTCGCCCCCGCCGCCTGCCTCGACGTCGTCAACTGGTTCAAGGCCCAGGGCTGCTACGTCATCGGCGGCGTGCCGACCTACTGGCGGCAGGGCGTCAACGACTCCCGACCGGGCTTCTCGGACGTCTACCACGCGTTCCACATGCTCTCGCCGTGGATGGTCGGCCGCACCGGCACCCTCGACGGGCTCGACTGGTTCCACACCAACGTTAACGTCCCCGACCTGGCCGACTGCGCCGCGCACGGCATCGACTACCAGCCCTGCGTGATGCCGGGCGACCTGTCGTCCGGGCACCGCCGCCACGGCGACTTCTACTGGCGGCACCTCTACAACATGACCCGGCTGGGCGCCCAGGGCCTCTACGTCTCCATGTTCGACGAGTACAACGAGGGCAACCAGATCGCCAAGACCAGCGAGACGCAGGCGACCACGCCGGCGGGGGCGGGCATCCGGGCACTGGACGAGGACGGCACCGCCTGCTCGGCCGACTACTACCTGCGGATCACCGCCGACGGCGGCCGGATGTTCAAGGGCCAGCTCGCCCTCACCCCCGTACGGCCCACGCCGCCCGTCGTCGGCGGCGGCCCGCCGCCCGGCGGCGACCTCGCCGCGGGCCGGCCGGCGTCGGCGAGCAGCCAGAACGGCCCGTTCGCCGCCGGCAACGCAGTCGACGCCGACCCGAACAGCTACTGGGAGTCCGCCAACAGCGCCTTCCCCCAGTGGTGGCGGGTCGACCTGGGCGCGAGCCACCCGGTGGCCCGGATCGTCCTCGCCGTGCCCGCCGGCTGGGAGGCGCGCACTCAGACGCTGACGGTGCAGGGCAGCACCGACGGCACGAATTTCACGACGCTCGCCGGGCCGGCCGGGGTCAGGTTCGACCCGGCGACCGGCAACACCGCGACCCTCACCGTGCCGTCCACCGCCGCCCGGCACGTCCGGGTCACCGTCACCGGCAACACCGGCTGGCCGGCGGCCCAACTCGCCCGGGTCGGGGTGTACGCGGCGACCGGCACGCCCACCCCGCCCACCCCGCCGGGCGGCCTCACGGTGACCGGGCGGACCTCGACGAGCGTGTCGCTGGCCTGGACGGCCTCGACCGACCCCGACGGCGTGACCGGCTACCAGGTGCGCCGCGACGGGCAGACCGTGGCGTCCGTCGCGGGCACCTCCGCCACCGTCGGCGGGCTGACGCCCCAGACCGCGTACACCTTCACCGTGGTCGCGGTGGACACGACGGGCGCGTCCTCGGCGCCGTCCAACGCGGTGTCGGTGACCACCGACGCGGCACCCGGCGCCGACCTCGCCCGGGGCAGGGCGGTGACCGAGAGCAGCCACGTGCAGGCCTACGGCTGCGCCAACGTCGTCGACGGCAACGCCGACACCTACTGGGAGAGCGCAGGCAACGCCTTCCCGCAGTGGGTGCGGGTCGACCTCGGCACGACCGTCGCCGTCGGCCAGGTCGTGCTCCGGCTCCCGCCCGCCGCCGCCTGGCAGCGGCGCACCCAGACGCTCTCGGTCGAGACGAGCCCGGACGGCACCGCCTGGAGCACCGCCGTCGCGTCCGCCGCCCACGTCTTCGATCCGGCCACCGGCAACCGGGTGACGATCGCCGTCCCGGCGACGCCGGGCCGGTACGTGCGGATCCGCGTCACCGCCAACACCGGCTGGCCGGCGGCGCAGCTGTCCCAGATCGAGGTCTACGCCGCATAGCGGCCGTCACCGTCGCCCGCGCGGCCCGGCCGCGCGGGCGGACCCGTCCCACCACGAGAAGAGTCCGCACATGTCCATAGTCAGATCCACCGTGCCCGGACGGCCGTCCCGGCGGCCCCGGGCGGCGGTCGCCGCCGCCGTCGCGTTCGCGACCGCACTCGGCGTCCTGGCCGGCGCGCCCGGCCCGGCCGCCGCCGACCCGTCCGCCGGGCCCGTCGTGACCAGGGCCGCCCTCGACCCGCGACTCGTCGCCGGGCGCGGCGCCGACGTCGCCTTCGTCGAGCAGGAGGCGGAGAACGCCAGCACGGACGGTGAGGTCATCGGCCCCGACCGCACCGCCTACACGCTGCCCGCCGAGGCCTCCGGCCGGCGGGCCGTCCGGCTGACCCCGGGGCAGCACGTCGAGTTCACGCTGCCCCGCGCGGCGAACGCGATCACCGTGCGGTACAGCATCCCCGACGCCCCGGGCGGCGGCGGCATCACCGCCCCGCTCGACGTCGCGGTCAACGACCGGCGGGTCCGGACGATGACCCTCACCTCGCAGTACTCCTGGCTCTACAACCAGTACCCGTTCTCCAACGATCCCGACGCCGGGCTGCTGCACCCGGACTGGTGGATCACCGAGTGCTCGTGCGTGCCGGCGGAGACCACGCCGTACCCGAGCATTCCCACCCCGTTCCGCCCCAGCCACTTCTACGACGAGCAGCGCCTGCTGCTCGGCCGGACGTACCAGGCGGGCGACCGGGTCCGGCTCACCGCCCCCGCCGGCAGCAACGCGGCGTGGACGGTGATCGACCTGCTGGACTCCGAACTCGTCGGCCCGCCGCGCGTGCGGCTGCGCGCGGCGAACGTGCTGGCCTTCGGCGCGGACCCGACCGGCCGCCGCGACTCCGCCCCCGCCCTGGACCGGGCCATCGCCTTCGCCCGGCGGGCGGACGTGCCGGTCTACCTGCCGCCCGGCACCTACCAGGTCAACCGGCACATCATCGTCGACGACGTGACGATCGAGGGCGCCGGTAGCTGGTACACGATCGTCAAGGGACGCGAGGTCGCGCTGCCCACGCCCGCGCCGGACGGCTCGGTCCACACCGGCGTCGGCTTCTACGGCAGGGACGCCGCCGACGGCGGCAGCCGCAACGTGCACCTCTCCGGCTTCGCCATCGAGGGCGACGTGCGGGAGCGCATCGACACCGACCAGGTCAACGCGATCGGCGGCGCGATGAGCGACTCCACCATCGACGGGCTGCACCTGCGGCACACGAAGGTGGGCATCTGGTTCGACGGGCCGATGAGCAACGTACGGGTCACCAACACGATCATCGTCGACCAGATCGCGGACGGGCTCAACTTCCACACCGGCGTCACCGACTCGCTTGTCGCCCACACCTTCGTCCGCAACAGCGGCGACGACGGGCTCGCGATGTGGTCGGAGAAGGTCGGCAACGCCCGCAACACGTTCGACCACAACACCGTGCAGTCGCCGGTGCTGGCCAACGGCATCGCCCTCTACGGCGGCACCGACCTCACGGTGTCGAACAACCTGGTCGCCGACCCGGTGCGGGAGGGCAGCGCGATCCAGGTCGGTTCCCGTTTCGGCGCGCAGCCGTTCACCGGACGGCTGCTCGTCACCGGCAACACCACCGCCCGCGCCGGCACGTACGAGCTGAACTGGAAGATCGGGCTCGGGGCGATCTGGTTCTACGCGCTCGACCGGGACATCGACGCGAGGATCGAGGTGGTCGGCGACAGCTACCTCGACAACACCTACAACGCCATCATGCTGGTCAGCGACTGGCCGGTGAAGGACCTGTACTCGATCACCAACGTCCAGTTCCGCGACATCCGGGTCGACGGCACGGGCACCTCGGTGGTGAGCGCCCGCTCGGCGGGCTCGGCGTCGTTCGACAACGTCGACGCCCGCAACGTCGGCGCGGTCGGCGTCAACAACTGCGGCTCGTTCCACTTCACCCCGGCAGGCTCGGAGTTCACCCTCACCGACCTCGGCGGCAACGACGGCGGCTGGCTGGCGCCGTGGCTCCTGCCGAACACCATCACCTGCGACGACCGCCCGCCGGTCGTGCCGCCGCCGCCACCGTCGGCCTGGTGAGCCCTCGCGGTGGGCGGTGGACGTCGCCGCCCACCGCGCCGGCCAGGTCTCTGCCAGGCGGGTGTCCAGCGCCAGGTCGGAGGCGAAGCGGGATCGCATTCCGGTACTCCTTGGATGGACATCTGTCACTCCCGCACCTTTACCGTCCTCTGCGCAGGTAGGCACGCAGCGACAGCGGGACGAACACCGCCAGCAGCGCGGCCGACCAGAGCAGGACGGCGGCCACCGGATGCGCGAGTGGCCAGGCCACGTTTCCGGACGGGACACCGGGGTTGCCGAACAACCCACGTGAGGCGGCGGTGAGCGCGCTCACCGGGTTCCAGTCGGCCAGGAGGCGCAGCCAGCCCGGCATGCCGCCGGTCGGGACGAACGCGTTCGACAGCATCGCGATCGGTAGGCCCAGCGGCACCATCGCGTCGGCGACCTGCTCGTTCCTCACCGCCAGGCCCACATAGACACCCACCCAGCTCAGCGCGTACCGCAGCACGATCATCAGCAGGAACGCCTGGGCCGTGGAGATCAGGCCGCGGTGCGGCTGCCAGCCCACCAGCAGGCCCGTACCCACCATGATGGCCAGCATCAGCAGGCCGGTCAGCAGATCGGCGCCGGTCTGCCCGAACGGCACCGCCAGGCGCGCCATCGGCATGGAACGGAACCGGTCCATCACCCCGCGGGAGGCGTCGCTGGCCGTCCGCGTCATCACCCCCAACCAAGCGGAGAAGGTCACCATCGCGAACAGGCCGGGCATGAGGTACTCGCGGTAGTCATCGCCGGGCACCTGGATCGCGCTACCGAAGACATACCCGAACAGCACGACCATGACGGCCGGGAAGATCAGCGCGGCGACGATCTGCCCGGGTTCCTGCCGCAGCCGTCCCAGCTCGCGACCGATCAGGGTCAGCCCGTCGGTGAACGTCCAGCGTAAACGACTCAGCGGTGAGGTGAGGGTGGTCATCGGACGGGCTCCTTGCGATCGGTGAGGCGCAGGAACACCTCGTCGAGAGTGGGGCGGCGCAGGCTCACGTCGGCGGCGGCGACTCCGGCGTGGTCGAGCGCGCGCACGATGTCGGCAAGGCGAAGGCCGGTGGCAGGCAGGGCGACGCTGAGCCGGTCGGCATCAGTCGTGGGTTCGGTGCCGACCAGGGTGTGCAGGACGGTCGCCGCCGCAGGCAGCGCGGCGGGGTCTTCGAGGGTGACATCGAGGCGGTCCCCGATCGTGGCCTTCAGCTCGTCGGGCGTGCCCGTGGCGATCACCCGCCCGTGGTCGATGACGACGACGTCGTCGGCCAGGTGGTCGGCCTCGTCCAGGTACTGCGTGGTGAGCAGCACCGTGGTGCCATCGGCCACCAGCTCGCGGATGCTGTCCCAGATCTCGCCCCGGCTGCGCGGGTCCAGGCCGGTGGTGGGCTCGTCCAGGAAGAGCACCTCGGGGCGGAGGATGAGGCTGGTGATCAGGTCCAGGCGGCGCCGCATGCCGCCGGAGTAGCCGGCGACCGTGCGGTCGGCGGCGTCCATCAGCCCGAATCGGTCGAGCAGTTCGTCGGCCCGCCGGTGCGCCTCGCGGCGGGACAGGTGGTAGAGGCGTCCGAACATGCGCAGGTTGCCGCGGCCGGTGAGCTTCTCGTCCACGGCGGCGTACTGGCCCGCGAGCCCGATTCTCTCCCGTACCTTGCCGGCCTCGCGGACGACGTCGTACCCGGCGATGCGGGCGTGCCCCGCATCGGGATCGGACAAGGTCGCCAGGATGCGCACCACGGTGGTCTTCCCCGCGCCGTTGGGTCCGAGCACGCCGCAGACCGTTCCTCGCGGAACGCTCAGGTCCAGCCCCCGCAGCGCTTGGGTGTCGCCGAAGGACTTGTGCAGCCCTTCGGCGACCACGATCGGGTCCGCCATGGCCCCTCCCCCACTGGGTACGTTGTACGCGGTCATGGCGGCCACGCTAGGCGACTGGGTACCATGTACGCAACCAGGAGGGGTGGAACGGTGACAGACGCCGAGTACGTGAACGTCTGGATGCGGCCCGAGCGCCCGGCCTACGGGCCGAAACCGGCCTACAGCCGTGCCCGGATCACCGAGGCGGCGATCCGAATCGCCGACGCCGAAGGGCTGGAGGCTGCCACCATGCGGCGGATCGCCGCCGAGATCGGCGCGGGCGCGATGTCTCTCTACCGGTACGTCCCCAGTCGCGACGACCTCATCGAGCTCATCGCCGACCGGCTGCAGGGCGAGATCGACCTCGAGGGCATGCCCTCCGGCGACTGGCGCGCGGACCTGACCCGCTACGCCGACGGGCTGCGGGCCATGTGGCTGAGGCACCCGTGGATCGCCACCGTGCGCCGGACACTCCCCAGCTACGGCCCCAACCAGCTACTCGTGATCGAACGGGTGATGGGCGCCCTCGACGTCCACGTCTCCATCGACGAGAACCTCGGCCTTATCGCCCTGCTGACCGGCTACGTGGAGAGCGCCGTCCGCGATGAGATCGGCTGGGCCGAGGAGGCCCGCCGCAGCGGACTCGGCGAGCCGGAGTGGATGGTGCGCAGCGGCCCGCGTGTCGAGCAGCTGATGAAGAGTGGGGAATACCCGATCTTCACCAAGATCGTGGTGCAGGCGCGCCGGCCGCACCTGAGCCGCGACGAGCAGTTCCGGCACGGGCTGGAACGCGTCCTCGACTGCATCGCCGCGGCCATCCCACCAGCGGCCGAGCCTCCAGCACCGGCACCTCGAAAAAGGCGGAAAGACCGCGGCGATTAGCCGCCCCGCCACTCGGCGGGAATCCGCCGGGCCGAGTTGCGCCGGGAGGCGACGGCCCGCGCCCAGCGCGGCCGTTGCCCCGTCGGGCCGGACTGCCCGCGCCGCACGGATCGCGCGCCAGGGAACCTCGATCATGACGAGGAACCGTAGGGCTCACACATTCCAGACAGTGCGATCGTATGATCGACACCCTTCTACCTCGACGCTCCTCCCGGAGGGCACTTCTCCATGACGGGTCCACTCGCCCGCGTCCTCGCCTCGGCCCGGTTGGCGCTGGCCACCGCCGGTGCCACGGTCCTCACGATCGCCGGCGGCACCGCTGTCGTCTCCACACCTGCCCAGGCCGCCGGCCCTCGCCCGCACTTCCAGCTGCCGTTCCCCTGCGGGGAGACCTGGCGGCTGGCCACCTACTACGGCCACGACGACTACGACATCGACATGACCTGGACCGGCGGGGCCAGCAACGGCCGGCCGATCCTCGCCTCGTACGCCGGGACCGTCACGTTCGCCGGCTGGACCAGCGGCGGCGGCTGGTACGTGACCATCGACCACGGCGGTGGCTGGCGGACCAGCTACGCGCACATGATCGAGTCGCCGATGGTCCGGGCCGGGCAGTGGGTCTCGACCGGCCAGCAGCTCGGCCGGGTCGGCAGCACCGGCAACTCCACCGGCCCGCACCTGCACTACGAGCAGACGCGCGACGGCGTGAAGACCGAGGCGTACTTCAACGGGGCGCCCTCCGGCATCACCTCCGACGGCAGCCCGCACACCGGGCCGCTGTACGTCTCCGGCCCCACCACGCCGGCCCGGAACCTGACCAGCCAGAACTGCGGGCAGGTCAGCAGCAACCGCCAGGCGTACGAATCCGGCAGCCACAGCGGCTGGCAGATGCTGGGAGTCAACGGCGTCACCGGCTCGGCCGTCGCCTCGATGGTCATGGGCACGAACAAGCTGCTCTACACCGTCAACGACGGCCGGGTGTACGAGGCGTCCAGCGACACGGGCTGGCGCAACCTCTGGACCGGCATCTCCGGGGTCAGCAACAACGCCCTCGCCGTGATCAACGTCGACGGCGTCAAGTACATCTACACCGTCGCCGGCGGCATGGTCCACGAAGCCGCCAGCAACAACGGCTGGCGCAACCAGAACACCGGCATCTCCGGAGTCAGCGCCAACGCCCTCGCCGCGATCGACCTCGACGGCGTGAAGATCGTCTACACCGTGGCCGGCGGCATGGTCCACGAGGCCGCCAGCAACGCCGGCTGGCGCAACCAGAACACCGGCATCGCCGGGGTCAGTCCCAACGCCCTCGCCGTCATCAACCTCGGCGGAGTGAAGCACATCTACACCGTCGCCGGCGGCATGGTCCACGAGGCCGCCAGCAACAACGGCTGGCGCAACCTCAACTCCGGCATCTCCGGGGTGAGTCCCGACGCCCTGGCCGCGATCGGCTTCGACGGCGTGAAGATCGTCTACACCGTGGCCGGCGGCATGGTCCACGAGGCCGCCAGCAGCACCGGTTGGCGCAACCTCAACTCCGGCGTTCGCGGCACGGCCGTCTCGGCGACGAGCCTCGGCGGGGTGAAGATCCTCTACACCCTCTGACGGCGTCGCCGCCCGGCGCTCACGTGCCGGATCCGACCGGCCTGGAGCGGGTGGCCGGCCTCGCGAGGCGGGGCTGCCGGTCGTCGACCGGCAGCCCCGCCCGCGATCCGGTCGGTCAGAGCGTGGTCTCGCCGTTGAGGCCGAAGAAGTCGTGCCACTTGGCCCCGCCGCCGAAGGCGCTGCCGGTGGAGAGTCCCACGTAGACGTCGTTGGTGGCGCCCTTGCTGAACACGATGATGTCGTCGCGGCCGTCGCCGTTGACGTCGGCGAGGTAGGGGAATTCGCCGGCGAGGCAGAAGAAGTCGTTCCACTTCACCGTCGTGCCCACGAAGCCTGTGCCGTTCGACACCGCCGCGTAGACGTCGGCGTCGGCGTTGCAGGTGAAGGTGACGATGTCGTCGCGGCCGTCGCCGTTGATGTCGCCGACGCGGGGTTGTTCGGCGCCGACGGCGAACAGGTCGTGCCACTTCTGGCTGGCGCCGAACGCGGTGCCGGTGGACAGGGCCACGATCACGTCCGCCGCCGTCGCCGGCCCCTGGGTGAAGGTGATGATGTCGTCGCGGCCGTCACCGTTGACGTCACCGAGAGCCGGGTACTCGCCGCCGATCGAGAAGAACTCGTGCCACTTCTGCCCGGCCCCGAACGACGAGCCCGTGGAGAGCGCGACGTACACGTCCCCGGCGGCGTCGTGCGTGAAGGTCACGATGTCGTCCTTCCCGTCACCGTTCACGTCACCCACCGCGGCGACCTCGGCACCCGGGGCGAACCAGTCGTGCCACTTCGCCCCCGGCAGGAAACCGGTGCCGGTCGACAGCCCGACGTACACGTCACCCAGTGAGCCGTGCGTGAACGCGACGATGTCGTCCTTGCCGTCGCCGTTGAAGTCACCCGTCAGCGGCGTCTCCCCCGACAGCGCGAAGTAGTCGTTCCACTTGACCGAGGTCCCCGCGAAGCCGGCGCCCGTCGACGTCGACACGTACACGTCGGCCAGCGAGCCGTGCGTGAACGTGACCACGTCGTCCCTGCCGTCACCGGAGAAGTCGGTCGGCGAGCCGGCGAGGTACTTCGCCCCGCCCCCGCCGCCCTGGTTCACCAGCGAGATGTAGTAGTTCCAGTTCCAGTTAGGTCCGGGGTCGGTGTGGTCGTTGCCAGGAATCTCGTTGTGCCCCTTGATCCCGGTGCGGTTCTTCGGGATGCCGTACTTGTCGCAGAGGTAGCGCACGAGCGCGGCCGACGAACGGTACATCGCGTCGGTGAACCACGCCGGGTTGTCCACGTAGCCCTCGTGTTCCAGGCCCACGCCGTAGGCGTTCCCGGATCGGGCGTGGTAGGCGGTGTCGCCCTCCCGCACCATCTGGGTGATCTCGCCGTTGCTCGACTTGATGACGTAGTGCGCGCTGACGCCCGACGACGGGTTCTGGAACCAGCTGATGGTGCCCGCGTAGGAGCCCTGGGTCACGTGCAGGATCACGGTCGTGATGCGGCTGGACCGGCCGGCCGCGTAGTTCGCGCCGTTGGCGGCGATCCAGCGGGCCGGGCCGTACTCGGGAACGGCGGCCGCGACGGCGGCGGGCGCCTGGGTGCTCCCGGTCGCCGCCACCGTGGCGAGGCGGCCGCGTTCCGGCTCGACCCGGTGCGGCCGCACCGGGGCCGCCCCCGGGACGCCCCGTTGCAGCAGCTCGTAGACGTGGTCCGCGTACAGCCGCGCGGCGTCGTCGGTCGCGGCGCCGTACGCGGCGACCACCGGGTACCAGGCGGTGATCCGGTCACGGTCGCCGGCCGTCAGGCCCTGCGCGTCGGCGAGGTCGCGCAGCACCGCCGCGCCGCCCCGGATGTTGGCCGGTGTCGCCGACTTCAGTCTCGCGACCGGCTCCCCGGTCAGCTCCGCCGCCCGTTCCAGACTGTGCCGGACGGGGTTGCTCACCAGGTGCATGACGCCGTAGCCGTTGGCCTGGCTGGGCTTGCCGTCGTGCGCGTCGAGGCGGGACTCCCCGTAGCCGACCGCGACCAGCAGGTCCCTGGGCACGTCGAACTCGTGCGCCGCACGGGTGAAGGCCGTGTCCAGGGCGGTGCGGGTCGGAGCGGCCGCCGCGACCGTCGACGGGCCGACGACGGCACCGGCAAGTGCCGCGACGACCAGGGCGACGGTGCCGCGACGCCAGCCCGGGTGTTTCGCTGTCATGGGTACCTCCGGTTCAGGCGTCACAGTGTCGCCTCGCCGTTGAGGCCGAAGAAGTCGTGCCACTTGGTGCTGCCGCCGAAGGCGCTGCCCGTGGAGAGTCCCACGTAGACGTCGTTGGTGGCGCCCTTGGTGAAGACGATGATGTCGTCCTTGCCGTCGCCGTTGACGTCGCCGAGGTAGGGGAATTCGCCGGCGAGGCAGAAGAAGTCGTTCCATTTGATGGTGGTGCCGGCGAAGGAGGTGCCGGTGGAGACGGCGGCGTAGACGTCGGCGTCGGCGTTGCAGGTGAAGGTGACGATGTCGTCGCGGCCGTCGCCGTTGACGTCGCCGACGCGGGGCTGTTCGGCGCCGACGGCGAACAGGTCGTGCCACTTCTGGCTGGCGCCGAACGTGGTGCCGGTGGACAGGGCCACGATCACGTCGGACGCCGTCGCGGGCCCCTGGGTGAAGGTGATGATGTCGTCGCGGCCGTCGCCGTTGACGTCACCGAGAGCCGGGAACTCCCCGAACGGGCTGAAGAACTCGTGCCACTTCTGCCCGGCCCCGAACGACGAGCCGGTGGAGAGCGCCACGTACACGTCCCCGGCCGGGTTGTGGGTGAAGGTCACGATGTCGTCACGGCCGTCGCCGTTGACGTCACCCACCGCGCCGATCTCCGCGCCCGGGGCGAACCAGTCGTGCCACTTCTGGCTGGCGCCGAAGGACGAGCCGTTGGACAGCGCCACGTAGACGTCGCCGGTGTTGCTGTGGGCGAACGTGACGACGTCGTCGCGGCCGTCGCCGTTGACGTCGCCGGTCGACGCGGTCTCCCCGCCGATGGAGAAGAAGTCGTGCCACTTCTGCGAGGTGCCCGCGAAGGTGGCGCCGGTGGAGGTGCTCACGTAGACGTCGGCGAGGGCGTTCTGCGTGAAGGTGAGGACGTCGTCGCGCCCGTCGCCGTTGACGTCGGTCGGCGAGCCACCGGCGATCTGGTGCGTGCGGGCCGCCTCGTTGAGCAACGAACGTGCCTTGGCCGCCACCTGGTCGTAGCGGTCGGGGAAGCCCGACCGCTGCACGCACTGCGCGACCTGGCCGGCGGAGTAGCCGGGGTTGTTGCGGTCGCAGACGATGGCACGGGTGACGTACTGCGTGGTGGCGTAGACCGGGTCCATGATCTGTTCCGGCGTGCCCCAGCCGTAGTCCCAGCGCTGCTGGAAGACGCCGAGCGAGGACTTGTCGCCGCAGGGCAGGTTGTTCATGTGGGACTCGACCCAGCCCGCCTCGAAGGCGGAGAGCAGCACCTTGTCGTTGGCGTTGTGGGCGCGGGCGACCCGGTAGACGACCACGTTGACCGCGGGGTCGTGGTTGGCGGGTATGGACGGACAGGCGAGGGTGCCGATCGGGCCGGCGGACGCCGGGGCGCCCACCGCGACGGCCGCGACGGCCGTGCAGAGGGCGACCAGCATCGCCAGGGGTGTACGTCTCACGGTGCTCCTCGGGGAAAGGTGCGCTGGCGGCGGTGGGCAGGCGTCCGGGAGAGGGTGTCTGACAGGCGGACGAGCGTGATGCGGTCAGCGTGCGGGTGGAGCAAGAAATCGATTGCTGACGAGTGTCCTGAACAGAGTTGCGGATGTCAATAGACGCACGCCACGGGCCGGGCCGGGACCGGAACCCGGCGGAAAACTCCAACCGGCGCCACCAATCGGTCAGGTATTGACATGGGCCGAACTCGCCGGCTTCACTCTTGGCCAGCGGTAGACATGCGGCCAGCGCCGACAAGCTGCCACGGGGCGCCACCCGACTGCCCCGAGGGGTGACGTCCCGTCTCTCCCCGACGGCCGACCCGCCCGGTTCAGCCCGTGACAGGGGCGAGACGACCGGTCGCCGGCAGCGCCTCGACCCGTCCGATCGTCCCCCTGACAGGAGTCACGGCATGTCTCGCCATCCAAGTGACATCGTGCGTCGTACCCTGGTCGCCCTGCTCACCCTGGCCGCGGCCATCCTGACCGGCGTGGTGGCCACCCCCTCGCCCGCGCTCGCCGCGCCGAACTTCAAGGCCCCCTTCCCCTGCGGCCAACGGTGGACCTACAGCCACCACAGCGCCGAGGTGCGGCTGGCGCTCGACTTCGTCCGGGCCGACGGCGCGGTCACCTCGGGCACCCCGCAGGTCGCCTCCGCCGCCGGCGTGGCCCGCCGGTACTCGCAGCCCAGCGGCGCCGGCAACTACATCGTCATCGACCACGGCGGCGGCTGGACCACCTACTACTTCCACCTCAGCGCCTACTCGGTGCCCGACGGCGCGTACGTGCAGCAGGGCCAGCAGATCGGCCTGACCGGAAGCACCGGCAACTCGTCCGGCGCGCACATCCACTACGAGCAGCTCCACAACGGCGTGGGGCAGACGATCACGATCAACGGCGTGTCACTCGCGCCGTATCCCGGCCAGTACCACCAGCGGTTCCTGGTCAGCGACAACTGCGGCGGATCGTCGACCGGCGGCCGGTACCTGGCCGGCTCGCCGACGGACTTCACCGGCGACGGCAGGGACGACATCGTCGCCTTCACCCACGGGTCGCTCAACGACGTCTACGTGTCGTCGTCGACCGGCTCGTCGTTCGCCGGGACGTCCGTGAAGTGGAACGACTTCTTCGGCCTGACCGGCGAGACGGTGCTCTCGGGCGACTTCACCGGCGACGGCAGGGACGACATCGTCGCCTTCACCCACGGGTCGCTCGCCGACGTGTACGTCGCGCCGTCGACCGGTACGGCGTTCGCGAACGCGACGAAATGGCACGACTGGTTCGCCCCCAACGCCGAGGTCGCCGCGGTGGGTGACGTCAACGGCGACGGGAAGGACGACATCGTCGCCTTCACCCACGACGGCGCCGGGGACGTGTACGTCGCCCTCTCCACCGGCTCGTCGTTCGCCGGGACGGCGGTCAAGTGGCACGAGTACTTCTCGATCGCCGGCGAGTACCCGGCTCTCGGTGACGTCAACGGTGACGGCCGCGACGACATCATCACCTTCACCCAGGGGCCCGCGACGGCGTCCGACGTGATCGTGGCCCTGTCCACCGGCACCACGTTCGGCGCCAGCCAGAAGTGGCACGACCTGTTCGCCGTCGGCACCGAACAACCCCGCGTCGGCGACATCAACGGCGACGGCCGCGACGACATCGTCACCTTCACCTGCAACGCCGACGCCGACGTCTACGCGGCGGTGTCGAACGGCACGGGCTTCGTGGGCACGACGGTGAAGTGGAACGACTTCTTCTGCCTCGCCGGCGAATTCCCCTACCTCGCCGACGTCAACGGCGACGGCCGCGACGACATCGTCGTGTTCAGCAAGGGCGCCACCAACGACGTCTACGTGGGACTCTCCACCGGCAGCGCCTTCGGCGGCGGGGCCAAGTGGCACGACTTCTTCGGCCTCAACGGCGAGACCACGCTCTGAACCCACCGGCGGCAGGGCGGGGCCGGGGGGCCCGCCCTGCCGCCGATCGCCGCTCTCGAACAGGGAAAACTTGCTCCGCAGGACGGCGTCCGGCACGACGGAAATCGATTGCTGCGCTGGTATAGGATCCCCTGCAAGCCGGGACGGCCACGTCCTGGGCGCGGGAGATCGAGGCGACCGCCTCCGGCGGTGGGTCCGAGGGGTTCTCGGGCAGGGCCGACGGAGGTAGCCGGATGACGACGATCTACGACGTGGCCCGGCAGGCGCAGGTCTCGCCCTCGACCGTGTCGCGGGTGTTGAACGGTCAGGTGTCGGTCGACCCGGACATGGCCGCCCGGGTCCGCCAGGCGGTCCAGGAGCTGGACTACCGGCCCAACGCCGTGGCCCGCAGCCTCCGCCGCAGCCAGACCCGGCTCTGGGCCGTCATCATCTCCGACATCGGCAACCCGTTCTTCACGTCCATGGTCCGTGGCGTCGAGGACGTGGCGCAGGGCGCCGGGTTCTCGGTGGTGCTGTGCAACGGCGACGAGGATCCCGAGAAGGAGTCCCGGTACGTCAACGCGGCCATCGCCGAGCGGATGGCCGGCGTGATCATCTCCTCGTCGGGCGGGCCGGTACTGATCAACCGGCTGTTGGAGGCCCGCATCCCGCTGGTGGCGATCGACCGGCAACCGCGCGGCGTGGCGGTGGACACCGTCCTGGTGGACAACGCCCACGGTGCGGAGCAGGCCACCGCCCACCTGATCGACAGCGGCTACCGCCGGATCGCCTGCATCACCGGTCCCCGCCGGATCTCCACTGCGGTGCAGCGGCTGCGCGGATACCAGCGGGCGCTGCGCTCGCACGGCCTGGCCGTGCCCGACGACCTGACCCGGTACGCGGACTTCCGCGAGGAGGGCGGCTACCGGGCCATGGCGTCGCTGCTCGACGCGGGCGAGCCGCCGGACGCCGTGTTCGCCACCAACAACCTGATGACCGTGGGTGCCATGGAGTGCCTGCTCGACCGGGGGATCGCCGTGCCCACCCGGTGCGGCGTGGTCGGCTTCGACGACATCCCCTGGGCGCACCTGGTACGACCCTCCCTGAGCACCGTCTCCCAGCCCACCTACGACCTGGGGCGGGTCGCGGCCATGCTGCTCACCGAGCGGATCGCCAACCCGGCGAAGACGCCCTCGACGGTCACCCTGCACACGGGCCTGCAGGTACGCGAGAGCTCGTCCCGCCCGCAGCGGTAGACCGTTCCCGCCCCGCCGGCCGGGGCGACAGGCACCGGCCGACGGGGCGGGGCGATCCCCGGCGTGCCCGTACGGGTCAGATGTCGACCTTGCCGCACAGGTGCACCCGCACACCCAGCTCGGCGAAGAGCGCCGCCTTGGCCATCAGGCCACGGTCGGCGGTGGCCGCGTCCGGGGCGTAGACGACGTTGAGATGGTTGGCCTTGTGCCGGGCCATCAGCTGGTCACGGTCCACCCCGTGCAGCACCGCGTGCATGATCGGCCACTGGGGGGTCGTGGCGTCGAGCCGGCGTCGGGTCTCCTCCGCCGGCAGCTCGACCACGGTGCCCCGGCCGAGGTCGACGTGCAGTACGCCGTCCATGATGAACACCCGGGACCAGACGATCTCCCCCGGCTTCGACACCCCGCTGAGGGTTCCCCCGCCGAGCGGGAAGTACATCGGGGGCTGACGCATGCTGTACGACCGGGCGTAGCCGCCGTTGTGTGCCGCCGGCACCGAGCCGGAGATCTCGAACACCCACACGAACTCGGCGCCGTAGCGCTCACCCCACCGGATGTCGTGCAGGGTGGTGGCCGGGTCCAGGCCCATGGCGGTCCAGATCCGGTTGGTGACCAGCGAGTCGACGGCGACGCCCTCGTCGACCTCGTTGAAGTGCGGCAGTGCGGCGCCCGGGTACAGCTCCCGCGCCCCGTCGCGGCTGCGCACCGGCGGGCGCTGCACGTTGTTCAGCAGCCCCTCGGCCAGGTCGCTGGCCGGCACGGTGTCCTTGAGCCCCTGCTGGTACTGGATGCCCACCGCGTCGAGGCCGAAGTCGTCGGCGATCCGCAGCGCGGCGACGTACATCTTGAACTGGCTGAGCAACTGCGCCTCGGTGAGTTCGGTCGCCTCGTCGGTGCCGGTGTGGAACGTCATCCCGGCCTCGTCCAGCCAGGCGCGGACCGCCCGCGCCTCCTCGTCGGGGACCCGTGCCATCTCCGCCACCAGGGCGCTCTGCGACAGTCGCTCCTTGAAGATGCCCAAGGGGTTCAGCAACTCGTCGTCGATGATCGCGTTGTACATGCCCATGCAGCCCTCGTCGAAGACCCCGATGATGGCCCGCTCGGCGACGAGCTGCCGGGCGAGCGCCACGCCGAGGTCGACCTCCGGGCCGGCGGGCAGCGGCGGCAGGTCGCGTACGTGGCTCTCGTCGTGCACCACCTCGCCGGTCTCCAGCCAGGCGCGCAGCCCGTCGCGCGCCCAGTCGTCGGTGAAGTCCTCGCTCCACAGCGTCGAGTAGCGCACCCCCGCCTTGGTCAGGCTGCCGGCGAGGTTCAACAGCCCGACCAGGCCGGGGAACTGCCCGCTCCAGTTCGCCACGAGCAGGATCGGCCCCCGGTGCCGGCGCAGCCCGGCCAGGACGTGGTGGCTGTACTGCCAGACCGCCTCCACCACGATCAGGGGCGCGTCGACCGGGATGGTTTTGAAGATCTCGATACCGGCCCGCTGGCTGTCGACGAAGCCGTGCCCGGCGACCGGGTCCACGCCGTGGCCGCGCCGGACCTGCCACCCGAGTGCCGCGACGGCGGCGCCGAGGTCGGACTCCAGCCGCTGTTGGGTGGGCCAGCAGGTGACGTTCGCGCTCGGCCGCAGGTCGCCGCTGGCGACGGTGTAGACCGTACGGGGCTCGGCGGCGGGCGGCTCGACCAGCACGGGCATGGTGTAGTTGGTCACGAGGCGACTCCCTTGGCTGGCTGTTGGCGGGCGGGCTGGGTTCGCACCGGTTGGCGCGTCTGTAGGGCGGCCAGGGCGTGCACGACGGGCCTGGAGCCGGCGTACAGCTCCGCGTACCGTCGATACAGCTCGTCGTAGAGCGGGGCGAGTTCGGCGTTCGGCTCCCGGGTTTCGCGGACCGGGTTCCAGGCGTCGATCGAGACGTCCCGCAGCGTGCCGGCGGCCAGGAACGCGGCGCCGTAGCTGGCGCCGATGGTCTGCGACGGGATCTGCTGCGGGCGGCCGGTGATGTCGGCGACGATCTGCGTCCAGAGCCGGCCCTGGGTGCCGCCGCCCACGGCGACGATCCGGCGGATGTCCCCGCCGGCCGCCTCGATCGTCTCGACGTTGTGCCGCACCCCGAAACCGGTCGCCTCCAGCGCCGCCCGGTAGAGGTCGCCGCGGTTGTGCGAGAGGGTGAGACCGGCGATCACGCCCCGGGCGTCGGGGTCGAGGATGGGCGTGCGTTCGCCGGCGAAGAAGGGCAGCATGAGCAGCCCCCGGGCACCCGGGCCGGAGCGCTCGGCGAGGTCGAGCAGCTCCGGGAAGTCGGGGGCGCCGAACAGGTCGCGCAGCCAGGCGGTGATGGCACCGGAGGTCGCCATGCCGCCGGCCAGGTTCCGGGTGTCGGGCAGCGCGCCGACCGTGCCCCACAGCGCCGGGCTGGTCAGCTTCCGCGGGACCGTGTGCACCAGGAACATGGTGCTGCCGTACATCAGCATGAGGTCACCGACGTTCTGCGCGCCGACGCTGACCGCCTCCGACCAGGCGTCGATGGTCCCCGTGACCACCGGGACGCCCGGCCGGAGCCCGGTCACCGCGGCGGCCCGGCCGGTCACCGTGCCGGCCACGTCGCCCGGCCAGCGCAGCGGCGGCAGCTCCAGCCCGGGGGCGATCTCGTCGGCCCAGGGGCGGTACCAGTCCCGCGCGTCGGTGTCGTAGAGCGGGGTGCACTGGCTGGCCGACTGCTGGTCGAGCAGGTAGCGGCCGGTGAGCTGGTGGACGAGCCAGGAGGCGGGCATGAACAGTCGCCGGGCCGCGGCGAACACCTCGGGCTCGGTGTCCGCCACCCACGCGAGCTTCGGGCCGACGGCCTGGGTGGACAGCAGCGAGCCGCACCGGCGCAGGATCTCGTCGGCTCCGTACCGGTCGGTCAGCCGCTCGATCTGGGCGGTGGCGCGGGTGTCGACGCCGTACAGGATGGCCGGTCGCAGCGGCGTGCCGGCGGCGTCGGTGAGCAGGACGCACGGCCCCATGCCGCTCACCCCGACCGCCTGGACCCGGACGTCGCCGGGCGCGAGCAGCCGCCGGCTGAGGTCGACGAACTCCTGCCACCAGAGCCGCCCGTCCATCTCCACCCAGCCGGGTCGGGGGCGATCCACCCGGTGGTCGACGGTGGCCGAGCGGATGAGCCGCCCGTCGAGGTCGACGAGCACGCCCTTGCTGCTGGACGTGCCGATGTCGACGCCGATCACGGCGGCCGTGGTGCCGCCGCCCGATGTTCCGTTCACGTGCGTTCCCCGTCCCTGCTGCACTGACGACCTGTTCCGTCGGGCCGGGTGCGGCGCCGGCACGCCGCACCCGGCCGGCGCCGTCAGGCGCCGCCGAGCCTGGCGTACGCCTCGACGGCGTTCTCCTTGGTGATCCGCAGGGTGTCCAGGGTGGTCGTGCGGGGCACGTCCTTGGCGCAGTCCACCAGGATCTTCTTCGCCAGGTCGACGGCCTCCCGCCCGCCCGTGGCGTACTGGAAGGTGGCGGCGAGCCGGCCCTGCTCGACGGCCTTGATGCCGCCCGACGGCACGGGCAACGCGTCGATCCCGGTAAACTTGATCTTCGTTTCGACGCCCGCGGCCTTGGCCGCGAGGTAGGCGCCCTCGGCCATCGGGTCGTTGTGCGCGTAGATCGCGGCGACGTCGGGGTGGGCCTTGAGCAGCGCGTCCGCCACCGACTGGCCCTTCTCCCGCAGCCAGTCGCCGGGCTGGCTGGCGACGATCTGGATCTTCGGGTTGCTCGCGATGCCGTCGCGGAAGCCCTGGGCGCGCTCGGCGGCCGGCGTCGAGCCGGGCAGCCCGGCGATCTCGATCACCTTGCCGCCGCCGGGCAGCAGCGTCGTGGCGTAGTACTCGCCGGCCGCCTTGCCGATCGCGACGTTGTCGCCGCCGACGAACGCCGTGTACGCCTCGCCCTCGACCTTGCGGTCCAGCACGATGACCGGCACGCCCTGGTCGTACGCCTTCTTGACCACCGCGGTCAGCGGCTTGGCCTCGTTGGGCGAGATGACCAGAAGGTCGATCTTCTGGGTGAGGAAGTTCTCGACGTCGGCGACCTGCTTGCTGTTGTCCTGCGCCGCGTCGGCGACCACCACCTTGAAGCCGGTCACGGCCTTCGCCGCCGTCTCCACGTCGTTGTTCATGACCTGCCGGTAGGGCTCGGCGTTGTTGGCCTGCGACATCCCGATGAGGAAGTCCTTTCCGGCGCCGCACTTCGCGGCGCCGGTGTCGCCGCCGGCCTTCTCGGACGGTGTCTCGACGTTGCAGCCGGTCGAGGCGACGAGTGCGCTGGTGGTGAGCAGGGCGAGCAGGACGGTACGGGTACGCATGGGGGTGGCTCCTCGGTGTCGGTGGGCTTCAGGTGATGCTGTGCCGCAGCTTCTGCAGGGCGGCGGCGGCCACGATCACCAGTCCTTTGATGAGCAGTTGCACGTTGGCGTCGATGTTGTTGAGGGCGAGGATGTTGTTGAGGATGCCCAGCAGGAGCGCACCGGCGAGGGTGCCCGCCATGGAGCCCGAGCCGCCGGCCAGGCTTGTCCCCCCGATGACCACGGCGGCGATGGCGTCCAACTCGTATCCCGCGCCGTCGTTGGGGCTGCCCTGGTTGAGCTGCCCGGCGTGGATGATGCCGGCCACCGCGGCCAGCAGCCCGGCGATGGCGAACACGGCGATCTTGACCCGGGTCACGGGCACGCCCGAGAGCCGGGCCGCCTTCTCGTTCCCGCCGATCGCGTAGACGTGCCGGGCGAACGCGGTGGTCCGCAGGACCACGATCGCGGCCACGCCGATCGCGACGAAGAGCACCGCCGGCACCGGAACGACACCGTTGATGGAACCGTTGAGGATCTCGAACGCGGGCGGGGCCTCCTGCGGGCCGTCCCCGTACGCGATCGGGACACCGAGCCCACCCGACCAGATCCGCGCGAGGCCGCGGGCGACCTGGAGGCCGGCGAGCGTGACGATGAACGACTGGACACCGAGGCGCGCGGTCGCGTAGCCCTGCAACGCCCCGAACAGCGCGCCGATCACGAGCACCACGGCGACGGCGGGCAGGATGCCCAGCCCCGAGTCGACCATCAGCGTCGCCACGCCGACGGCCGACAGCCCGAGGATCGCGCCGACCGAGAGGTCGATGCCGCCCAGCAGGATCACGAACGTCATGCCGACGGCGATGATGCCGATCTCCGACACCGCCCGCACGATGTTGCCGAGGTTGCCGGCGGACAGGAAGAGGATCTCGCCGTCGCGGGTGGGCGAGGCCACGATGGCCACCACGAACACCACCAGCAGCGCGAAGAGGCTCTGCACGGCGAAGAGGCGGTCGACGAGCTCCCGGCGGCTGCGGGGACGGTGCAACCACCTGCCGGCGGAGCCGGCCAGCCCGGCCGTGCCCGTCGCGGGCGGCACGTCGGACGTCGCGGGGTCCGGTGCCCGGGTGTCTGTCATCGGTCGTCCCTTCCGGCGGCGGTGCCGCCCATCGCCGCCGCGAGGATCTCCTCGCCGGTGCTGTCGGCCGCCGCCAGGTCGGCCACGGCCCGGCCGCGCCGCAGCACGACGACCCGGTCGCAGACGCCGAGCAGCTCGGGCAACTCGGAGGAGGCCAGCAGGATGCCCATGCCGCCGTCGGCGAGCCGGCGCAGCAGCCGGTAGATCTCCGCCTTCGCGCCGATGTCGACCCCGCGGGTCGGCTCGTCGAGCAGCAACAGCCTCGGCTCGGCGAGCAGTTGCCGGGCGAAGACGACCTTCTGCTGGTTGCCCCCGGAGAGCGCGCCCACCGGGGCCGCCGCCGACGGCGTCTTGATCGCCAGCTCGGCGATGGTGCGCCGGACCGCTGCGCGTTCCCGTCGGCGTCGGACGAACCCGACGGTCGTCAGCCGGCCCAGGGCCGTCAGGGTCATGCTCCGGCCCACCGGGTGTTCGAGGACGAGCGCCGAGCGCCGCCGGTCCTCGGGCACGAACCCCACCCCGGCGCGCAACGCCGCCCGTGGGTCGCGCGGGGCGTACGGGCGGCCGGCCAGCCGCACCTCGCCGGTGCGGCGGCCCGGGGACCCCGCGCCGTAGAGGGTCTCCAGCAGCTCGGTGCGGCCGGCGCCCATCAGGCCGGCCAGGCCGACGATCTCGCCGGGCCGCACGGTGAGATGGATGCCGGCCGGCTCGCAGCGGCCGGGCCGGACGACCTTCGGCCGCACCGCCAGGTCGTCGACCTCGAGCAGCGGGGCCGGGGCGTCGCCTGCGGGCGGGCGGCTGCCGGCCGCGCCGGTGGCGGCGTCCCCGGCCGCGTCCCCGCCGGTCGTGCCGCTGTCGGTCGTGCCGCTGTCGAAGAGGGACTCGACCGGTCGCCCGACCATCAGCGCGATGATCCGCTGCCGGTCGGTGCGGCCCGGCCGCACGGTGCCGGCGACGCCGCCGTTGCGCAGGACCGTCGCGCGGTCGGCGATCGACTCGATCTCCTCCATCCGGTGGGAGATGTAGACGATGCCGACCCCGTGCCGGCGCAGGCCGGCGATCGTGGCGAACAACCGCCGCACCTCCGCGTCGGCGAGCGCCGCCGTGGGCTCGTCCATCACGAGCACCCGGGCGTGCAGCGACAGCGCCTTGGCGATCTCGACCAGCTGCTGCTCGCCGACGCGCAGCGAGCCGACCGGCCGGCGCGGGTCGATGTCGACGCCGAGCCGGGCCAGTTGTTCCCGCGCGGCCCGGACCATCGCCTTGCGGTCGAGGGTGCGCAGCGGCGTGCGCGGCTCCCGGCCGAGGACCAGGTTCTCCGCGACCGACAGCGCCGGCACGAGGTCGAGTTCCTGGTGGATGGTCGCGATGCCGGCGGCCTGCGCCTCCGCCGGGCCGGCGAAACGCGCAGGCCGGCCGTCGATCGCGATCTGTCCGTCGTGGTCGGTAACGATGCCGGACAGGATGTTGATCAGGGTCGACTTTCCCGCGCCGTTCTCGCCCAGCAGGGCGTGCACCTCGCCCGCGCGCACCGCGAAGTCGACACCGGCCAGGGCGACGACCCCGCCGAACCGTTTGGCGATGCCGGTCATCGTGACGACCGCCTGGTCACCCATGCGAGCCCCTCCCGGCGAGAAATCGATTTCCGATCAGGAAACGTATGAGACGGCCGTCACACTGTCAAGACCCGCGCGACCGTCCCCACCGGACGCCTCAGGGGGTGGCGTTGATCGCCGCGTAGACCCCGTCGGCGAAGCCGACGTCACCGCCCACCCCGCTCGCCGCGAAGCGCCAGGTGCCGCCCGGGTACCTGCCGGGCTCCCAGGACGTGCCGCCCGACCGCCACAGCGGCTGCCAGGCGGCCATCGCGTGGCCGGCGTCGTACCAGGTGTTGTCGCCACGCCAGGCCGACGCCCACCGGTGCGCGGCGACCACCGACAGGCCCGCGCCGGTGGTCATCGTCCACGCCGGCATGCCCGTCACGTCGCCGGTCGGCCGGGCCCGCACCGCCGGGTCGCCGACCGCCGGCAGCGCGCCGTCGACGTTGAAGGCGACCTCCCACACGGGCGCGCTGGGCCGGCCGTTGACCGACCACGTGACGTCGCTCTGCAACGCCGGCCCGGTCCACCGCGGCGCCACCGTGAGCAACCAGTCGGCGGTGACCGGCTCGTCGCCGAATCCGATGCCGACCAGGTTGATCCGGGAGCCGTCGGCCGACACCTCGACCCGCGCGGGCGGACCGGCCCGGTCGGTCACGTCGAAGCGACCGACCGCGAGGTACGGCCCGGTGCCGCGGTGCGACGAGTCCAGTGCCGGGCGGTGGGCGCCGCCCCCGGCCGGGTCCACCGCCAGCGCGGCGATCCGGGCGTGCGGCCAGGTCCGGACGTCGGCCCGGAGGAAGCCGGTGTGCATCGTGTAGCCGCGCGCGACCACCCCCGTCGACCAGGTGAGGGGGGCCAGCCACAGCCCGCCCTGGCCCCAGCCCGCGTGGCTGAGATACCAGTTGGCGCCGTCCACGACCACCTCGGCGGCGTGCGCGTCCAGCACCGTCACCTTGTCGGCGCCCTCGAACCGCAACGGATCCCTGCTCCGGTACACGGCGGTACGCCGGTAGGCCGCGCCGTAGTCGGTGCCGTCGCAACAGACGAAGAGGTAGTACCAGTCCCCCCGGCGCACCACGAAGGGCGACTCGGTCTGGCCCGCCGCCTGCCCGGTGTGCGGCGACGAGTACGCGATCGCACGGGCGCTCCAGGTGCGCAGGTCCGTGCTGGTGCGGTACGCGACGACATGGTTGCCGCCGGTCGGGCTGGATGTCGCCGTGTAGTACATGACCCAGCGGTCGCCCACCCGCGTCACCATCGGGTCGCGGCCCTCCCACCCGTCGGTGAACAACGGGTTGGCGGGGCTGCGGGTCCAGGTGAACAGGTCGGTCGAGGTGGCCAGGTGCATGCGGTAGTTCGCGAAGTCCGGATTACCGGCGGCGTAGAACATGTGGTAGACGCCCGCGTCGTAGACAACGTGCGGCGCCCAGATCCACTGCTCGCCCGCCGCCGGATCGGCGGTCAGCGCGGGTGGTCGCTTGGTCCACGGCCCGGTCGGGGTGGGCGCCGTGGCATGGCCGAAGGTCTTCTCGTCCAGCGGCGCACCTGGCTCCGCGTGAGTGATCGCGAAGACGTGCCACAGCCCTGTCTGCTGGTTGCGCACGATGGTGTGGTCGTTGTAGTACCACGACACCGCCTCGCCGACGCTCGGGTCGTAGACCCGGGTGAGCGTGCCGCGCGCGGGCGTCTCCGCGACCGTCTCGTACGGCGTCGAGGTGACCGCGGCCAGCGGGCCGACGCGGCGCAGGGTGACCGTGTCCAGGCCGGCGAAGAACCCCGTCGACGCCGCCGCGCGACCGGTCACCGTCACGGTCAGCCGGTGGCTGCCCGCCGTCAGCGACGCCGAGCCCAGCGGCACCGCCCCGGTGCGCTGGACGCTCGGGGCGTACCCGTCGAAGAGCTGGCCGACCGCCACCCCGTCGATCGCGAACCGCACCGTGCCGTAGTCGCCGGCCCGGGTCAGCACGCCCCCGATGTCGTACTGGCCCGCCGGCACCGAGGGCAGGGCGAGGGTGACCGAGTCGCCCGCGCGGGCCCCGCGCAGCCACAGCTGCCGCCCGCCCGACCAGGCCACCCCGCAACAGTTCGGCTGGGACTCGACGGGTGCGGTGGCCGAGACGACCGACAGCGACTCCGCCTCGACGCGGATCGGCTCGTCGGCAGCGGCGGCGGGTCCCGCCGGGGCGGCCACCAGGGCCGCCCCGAGCAGGGCCACACAGAACACGCGGAAGAGTCGCATGGTCACACGCTCGGCCGGGGGAACTCGGTGCCGGTGGCGAAGCGGTCGTGCCACTTGCGGGGGGTGGGCGCGAACCGGCCCCCCTCGGAGACCGCGACGAACACGTCCGCCGCCGTGCCACGGGTGAACGAGACCGCGTCCGCACGGCCGTCCCCGTTCACGTCGCCGAGCCCGGGCACCTCCGTCCCGGCCGCGAACAGCTCGTGCCACTTCCAGCCGACCTGCACGAACCGGCCGCCGTCGGAGAGGGAGACGAACACGTCGCCGGTGGTGCCCTGGCCGAACGCGACGATGTCGTCGCGGCCGTCCCCGTTCACGTCACCCACCGCGGGCACCTCGCTGCCGACCGCGAAGCGGTCCTGCCACTTCCAACCGTCCTCGACGAAGCGGGTGCCGTCGGAGAGCGAGACGAAGACGTCCGCCTGCTCGTGGGTGCCCCGGGTGAACGTCACGATGTCGTCGCGCCCGTCGCCGTTGAAGTCGCCGACGGCGGGCGTCTCGGCACCGAGCGCGAAGTGGTCGTGCCACTTGACGCCGGGCCCGAAACCCGAACCGTTCGACAACGCCACGTAGACGTCGGCAGCGTCCCCCCGGGTGAAGGTGATGATGTCGGTCAGCCCGTCGCCGTTGACGTCGCCGACCGCCGGCACCTCGGTGCCGACGGCGAAGAAGTCGTGCCACTTGACCCCGGGTCCGAAGCCCGAACCGTTCGACAACGCCACGTAGACGTCGGCAGCGTCGCCCCGGGTGAAGGTGATGGCGTCCGCCCGGCCGTCGCCGTTGACGTCGCCGGTGAACGGCACCTCCTCGCCCACCGCGAAGAAGTCGTTCCACTTCCAGCCGTCCTGCACGAAACGGCTCCCGTCGGAGAGGGAGGCGAACACGTCCGCCGCGCCGCCCCTGGTGAAGACCACCGCGTCGTCGCGCCGGTCACCGTCGAGGTCGCTGGTGTTGCGCGCCCGGGTGGTCGCCGACACCTCGGCCGACGGGGCGCCGGCGTTGCCCCCCACGTCCACGGCCACGACCCGGTAGTAGCGGGTCTGGTTGGCCGGTAGCGGACCGTGCCGGAAGGTGGTGGCGCGCGACGTCCCGACCAGGTTGGCCGGAGTGATCGCGACGCCGGGGCCGGTGGCGGAGTAGATCCGGTAGCTGGCCACCCCGACGTCGTCCGACGGCTCGGCCCAGGACAGCCCCAGGGCGTGCATCCGGCCGCCGGCCAGGGTGAGGCCGGCCACGGCACCGGGCGCGGTGGTGTCGGCGCGCGGCGACACCATGCTGTCGGCGAGGTACCGCGCCGCCGTCCAGGCGGGCGAGCCGGCGACCGGGGTCAGCGTGACGGTCACCGAGGTCCGGCCCGCGGTGAGCGCCGCCGGCAGGACGAACTCGTCCGCGAGCCAGCGCTGGCGGGCGTTGCCCAGCGGCTGCGACCAGACCCCGGCCGGGGCGCCGTCCACCGCCACGTTCGCCTGCTGGTAGCCGCTCTGCTGGTCGCTGTGCCGGCGCAGCCGGACCCCCTGGTTGCCCGGATCCACGGCGACGCGGAAGCTGACCGCCGCCGTGGTGGCGCGGACCTGCCCGGTGACGGTGACGTTGTCGTCGTCGCCCTCGAACGGCGCGGTCAGCGCGTACTGGGTCGCCGCGCCGTCGCTGTAGCCGTGCGCCGCGCGGCTGGCGGCGTCGCCGGTGACCAGCGTGTCGCTGCGCCGCATCGCGACGGTGGGCTGGGTGTAGAGGAACGCGGTCGAGGCGTAGTCGGCCGGCATGTCGTTGACCGGCCCGTGCTCGATGCCGAAGCGCAGCGCGGTGGCGTACGGGACCGCGTCGCCGATCATCAGGCGGTAGGCGGCGTCGCACTCGTCCACGCAGCCGCCGGCCCGGAAGAGATGCGCGGTGTTGCCGGTGAAGACGCCGCTGTACTCGCCCCGGTTGAAGTACCACCCGGACTCGTAGAAGTCCTCGGCGCCGGTGCCGTAGATCTGCGGCGTCGGCGAGCCGTCGACGTACACCCGCTCGTCACCCTCCAGGTAGTTGCGGGTGTTGCCGCCGACGATGTGGCCGCGCATCGTGTGCGAGACCCCGACGAAGCGGCCCCGGCCGATGGTGTCGGCGAAGATCCAGTCGCTGCCGCCGACCGTCTCGGCCCGCCGGGACTGCGTGGTGAAGTAACCGGCGGCGCCGGCGGGGTCGAGGGCGGCTGTCCACTGGGTACCGGGCGCGGAGGTCACCTCCGCCTGGACCCCGCTGACGGGCGTGCCGGTGGTGTTCGCGAGCACCACCGTGGCGTTCGACCGGAACGGCATCGGCCACCACGCGGTGTACCAGCCGCCGGGCGCGTCGTCCATCGCGAACATCAGCGACCGTACGCGCCGCTCGCCGAGCCCGCCGCCGAAGAACTCGCCGACCGGGCTGTCCACGGTCCGGCGGCCGTCGAAGGTGATGCGCAGGCGCAGCCCGGACAGGACGGGTTCGCTCGCCACCGCGTCGGGCACCCGCAGCCGGAGCGTGGTGACCGCGCGGGGGCCGGTGAGCGTGGCCAGCGTCGCCTGGCCGCCTGCGGGCACCGACACCGTGGCGCTCGTGGTGCCCGCACCGGCCTGGGCCGGCTTGGGATCCCGGGTGCCCGCGGCCCGCAGCCTGTCCAGCACGTCGGTGGCGGGGTCGGCGGGGTCGAACCGGGTGATCCCCACCGGGTCGGCGAACTCGCGGAACGTGACGTGGTAGAAGAGCGGATTGTTCTGCGTGGTGATCCGCATGGAGTCGCGGTAGGGCATCGGCACCTTGACCGTGACGCCGCCGGAGGTCTGGTCGGCGTTGCTCACCAGCGGGGCGACGAACGGGCTGCCCAGCGCTCCGTTGACCAGGCCCTGGAGGCTGCTGTTGACGACCACGACCCCGTCGAGTTCGATGCGGATCCAGCCGGTGGCGCTGACGTTGCCCTCGTCGCGGGTGAACCAGATCGACTGCACCTCACCGGGCCCGCGGTCCTCGGCGAGGACGCAGCCGTTCGACTGGCGCAGGCAGGAGTAGGTGCCGACGAAGCCGTCGTCGTTGGCGCCGGCGCGGTCGAAGCTGGAGAACTGGCGGGTCCGGGTGCCCGCCGCCAGCTCCGGCAGCCGGTCCAGCCTGCGGTAGGCGTCCCAGCCGACCGGGCCCTTGTCGTCGGCGACGGCCAGGACGGCCGCGCCTGCTCCTGGCGTGGTGGGCGCGGCGGCGGCCGCTGCTCCCGGTGTGATGGTCACCAGCGCCGCCGTGGCGGCGCCGAGCCAGCGGAGGGTACGTAGCCTCATGGGTGTCCCTTCGGGAGCGCCGTCGGTGACAAGAAATCGATTGCTCGCGAGTTAACTGGCATAGTCGATGACTGTCAATACTTGCCCGCCCGGCATGAGTGACGAAATCTTCCTTCACCCGCGACGGTCCCGTTTAGCGCCCCCACCGGGGCCCACCACGGCCACCGGAGCCCACCCCCGCAGGCGGGGCGGAGCGGGTGAATACGGGACACTCCGTCACGGCCCGGGGACCGAGGGTCCGCGGCCTCGGCGGCCACCGACCTCGACCCGATTCGATCGCTCCCCCGACTGGACAATCATCCATCGACGTTCAAGACTGTACCGGGAAATCGGTTTCTCTCGTGCCGGCACGGTGCGGTGGTGATCCCGCCGGCAGCCGACACGGCCGGCTCGGTCGCGACGGCGAAACCGCCTGCCCACCGCGCCACCCCGCTCGGCAGGCCCGTGACGGCGCACCTGACACGTCCCTGATGGAGGATCCCATGGACAACATCCCCGCCCCCCGCGCAGCCCTCAGCCGCCGCCGGCTCCTGACCGGCGCGGCCGGAGTCGCCGCCGCCGGGGCCTTCGGCGGCACGCTCATCGCGCCCTCGGCGGCCAGCGCCGCCGGCGACGGGCACGGCCTGCGCATCGTGGACCGCAACGAGAACGGTGGCCGCCTCCAGTACTACCGCTTCGCCACCGACGCGATCGAGTGGGATCCGGCCGTCAACGTGCTGCTGCCCGACGGCTACCACACCAGCGGCAAGCGCTACCCGGTGCTGTACCTGCTGCACGGCGGGAACGCCGACTTCCGCACCTTCCACATGCAGGACAACATCATCAACCTGACCGCCGGCAGGGAGCTCATCGTCGTCATGCCGGACGCCTCCACCGGCTGGTACTCCAACCCCGTGCACAGCAACACCGGGCCCCGCAACTGGGAGACCTTCCACATCGCCCAGCTGCTGCCCTGGATCGAGCAGAACTTCCGCACCTTCCCCGAGTACAACGGCCGCGCCGTCGCCGGCTTCTCCATGGGCGGCTTCGGCGCCCTCAAGTACACCGCCAAGTACTACGGGCACTTCTGCTCGGTCAGCTCCCACTCCGGCCCCGCCAGCCTCCGCCGCGACTTCGGCCTCGTCGTGCACTGGGCCAACGCCACCTCGGCCGCCCTCGACCTCGGCGGCGGCACCGTCTACGGCGCGCCCCTGTGGGACGAGGCGCGGGTCACCGCCGACAACCCGATCCAGCGCATCGAGAGCTACCGCAACAAGCGCATCTTCCTCGTCGCCGGCACCTCGCCCAACCCGGTCAACTGGTTCGAGACCGTCAACGAGACCCAGGTGCTGGCCGGCCAGCGCGAGTTCCGCGCCGCGCTCGGCCGCGCCGGCATCCCGCACGAGTGGCGCGAGCCCACCGGCGGCCACTACTTCCGCCACGAGCTGTTCGTCCAGGACCTCAACGGCATGCTCGGCCGCCTCCGCCGCGCCGGCTGACCCGGCCGCCGCGCCACCGCCAGCCGCCGCCGTACCGGGACACCCCCGGTACGGCGGCGGCTTTCTCGTGCCCCGCCCGACGGGAACCGTCGACCCAACCCCGCACCCACCCGCCGGCCGTGTGACGTGTCAGCCGTTCACCACGATTGACGAATGTCGACCGAACGTGCTAACAAACCGCCTTTGAATGCCGCCGAAAATGGCGGAAACCCTCCCCTTTCCGAAACCGGACACGGGCCGCGACAGAGACGTGACACATTGCCTTTCGTCGTTGCATAATGGCCGCCGCACGCGCTGTCGCACCGTCGGTTTCCGATGCGGCGACGCCAACCGAAGGGGACACAATTCCGTGAAGCGGGACCACTCACCTGTGCTGCCTGGCGACGGCGCCACGGACTATGCGCGCTACATGCGGCTGGACGCGCTGCTCGACCTGCAACGGCGTCCGGAGGAGATGCTCCACCGCGACGAGCTGCTCTTCCAGGTGGTGCACCAGTCCACCGAGTTGTGGCTGAAGCTCGCCGCCGCCGAGCTGGCCGAGGCGGTCACCCGGCTGCGCGCCGGCGAGCTGGCGGTCACCGAGTCGCTGCTGGCCCGGGCGACGCTCGGGATCCGGCTGGTCACCGACCAACTGGAGATGTTCCGGCACCTGTCCCCGGCCGACTTCCAGGCCATGCAACCGGCGCTGGGCAAGGGATCCGGCGCCGAGTCACCCGGCTGGCGGCAGGTCCAGGCCACGAGCCGGCAGCTCGGCCGGGCGTTCGCCGAGCACCTGGAAGCCCAGGGAGTCGACCCGGCCACACTGGGCCGACCGGATCCGGCGGACCCCGTCCAGCGGCTCGCCGAGGCGCTCGTCGAATGGGACGAACGGGTGTCGCTGTGGCGGACGCGGCACTACCAGCTCGCCCTGCGTGTCGGGGGCCACGCTCCCGACGGCGCCGAGGCGACGATGCTCGCCAAGCTCGTCGGGTACCGGTTCTTCCCCGAACTGTGGCGGGCCCGCCTGAAGCTCACCGACGGATCCGGTAACGAATCACAGGTCGGCCGTCCCTGACAATCCTCGCCCACCAGAAATTGTCAATCCCTCCCCACCCGTCTGCGTGGCGACCGAAATGTCGAGGTGCGGTTCGTGCGTGAACTGACGAGTTGGCTGTCCGGTGCCGGTGAGCCCGACAGTTTCCCATACTCCGCCGTGCTGGCGGAGTTTCACCGGGTCGGTAAACACTTCGTCGAGAAGGAACTGCTGGCCCTGCTCGACCAGGCCCGTGCGCATTCGACGGTGCCGGCGGCCGCGCGGGACCCCCACGCCCGGTTGCTGGGCGACTTCCTCGACGCCGCGCTCGACAAGTGGGACGGCCGGTACGACTACCGCAGCTACCTGGCGCTGCGACTGCTCCGGCTGCCCTGCGGGGACGACGTTGACGACGGGCCGGCCGCCGACCCGGTCGGTGCCCGGCGGGACCGGGACCGGCTCCTCGTCCGCCTGGTCGCCGACGCCCTGGCCTTCGAGCTGACCGCCGCCTCCGGCGCCACCGACCTGCTGCCCGAGCAGCGCCCGAGCCGGGACGTGGTGGTCAAGCGCTACCGGCTCGGCGTACGGGCCGCCTCCCCCGCCCTCGTCCGGATGGGGCTCGCCGGCACGGTCCCCGACCGGGAGCCGGTGGCCACCCCGGACGAGCTGCGGGCCCTCGCCGCCGACCCGGATCCCGTCGGGGAGCTGGTGCTGCGGCTGAGCATGCTGCCGGTCCACGTGACACACGACGAGTACCTGTTCATCCGGGTGCTCCAGGCGTACGAGTGCCTCTTCGCGGGGATCGCCGACGAGCTGCGCGCCACCATCGCCGCCCTGGCCGCCGGCCGCGCGGGGCCGGCGGCCGAGCGGCTGGCGTACGCCCGGGAGCAGCTCACCGCCGCCGGGCCGCTGTTCTCGCTGCTGGCCACGATGCAGCCGGAGGCGTTCCGGACGTTCCGGGAGTACACCGAGGGGGCGAGTGCCATCCAGTCCCGCTCCTACAAGCTGATGGAGGCGCTGTGCCGTACGCCCGAGGGGTCGCGGCTGGACTCGGCCGCGTACCACCAGGTGCCGGAGGTGCGCGACCTGGTGCACGCCGGACGGCCGTCGATCGACGACGCGTTCCGGGCGGCGGTGCGTGACGGCCTGCTCGCCGCGCCCGGCGGCGAGCGGGTCGAGGAGGAGATGCGGTCGTTCGCCGCTGCGCTGCTCCAGTGGCGGCGCACACACCACCGGCTCGCGACCCGGATGCTCGGCCCCCGTCCCGGCACCGGCTACACGGAGGGCACGCCCTATCTGGCCGCCGTCCGGTCCATTCCGGTCTTCACCTCCGTCGCCGACGACTCCCGACCCCCGTCCCCGACCGAGCCGACCGGAGGCAGCCCCGAGTGAGCCCGCCCGAACCGCAACCGCACGTGCCCGAGTGCCTCGACGCCACCGCGCACGCCGCCCTGCGCGCCGAGTTCCCCCTGCTCCAGACCGCCGTCTATCTCAACAACAACTCCACCGGCGCGGTGCCCAGAGGCGCGGAAGAAGTCCTCACCGGCTACTGGGAGACGCTGCGGAGCTGGCGCGACGAGGTCTGGCAGGGCTGGCACGTCGGCCTCGACCGGTACGCCGACTCGGTCGCCGCCCTCATCGGCGCGCCGGCCGGCAGCGTGGTCACCGACGCGAACCTGAGCACGTTGCTCGCCCGGGTGGCGTCCTGTTTCGACTACCGACCGCCGCGCGACCGGGTCGTCACCACCGACCTGGAGTATCCGACGGTGCCGTTCATCTGGAACGCGTTCCGCCGCTACGGCGCCCGGCTCGACGTGGTCGGCTCGGGCGGCCCACGGTTCGACGAGGACGCCATCGAGGCACGGATCGACGAGCGCACCCTGCTGGTGTGCGTCCCGCACGCCAGCTTCTCCTCCGGGGCCACCATCGACCTGCCCCGGCTGGTGCGGCGCGCCCACGACGTCGGCGCCCTGGTGGTCGTCGACGCCTTCCAGAGCGTCGGGGTCATGCCGCTGGACGTGGCGGCGCTCGGCGTCGACGTCGTCCTCGGCGGCGCGCACAAGTGGCTCTGCGGGGTCGGCACCGCCTTCCTCTACGTCCGCCCGGGCCTGGTGCCGGAGCTGGAGCCGGCGGCGACCGGCTGGCAGGCCGGCGACCGGGCGTTCACGTTCCAGCCGTCGACCGGCTGGGCCGACGGGGCCCGACGGTTCGCGGGCGGGACACCGTTCCCCCTGACCTCACTGGTCTCCCAGGTCGGCCTGGACCTGCTGGCCGGCGTCGGCATCGCCGCGATCCGCCGGCACTCGCTCGCCTGCACGCAACGGGTCCTGGACCGGGCCGCGGCGGCCGGCATCGACGTGGTCAGCCCGACCGAGGCGCACCGGCGCGGCGGCGTCGTGTGCCTGGACGTCGCCGACGGCGAGGCCGTCAAGCGGCGGCTGGTCGCGCGCGACATGGTCTGCAGCTGGCGGGGCCACCTGCGGGTCGGCCCGCACGTCTACAACACCCTCGACGAGATCGACACGTTCATGGATGCCCTGGAAGAGGAGCTGAAACGGTGAAGGTCACGCTGTCCCCCCGGGCGCTGATGAGTCTGCTCGCCAACGGGCCCAAGGCCATGGACGTGCTGGAGACCGCGCTCGGCACGGGCCTGCTCGACGCCCTGGAGCCCGGGCCGGCGAGCCTCGGCGAGCTGGCCGCCCGGTTCGACGTGCGGCCCCTGCGGCTCTACAAGTTCCTCGACTGCCTGGAGAGCCTCGGCGTCGTCGAGCGCAGCGAGCCGGGCGACGACATCACGACGGCCACGTACCGCGCGGTGCCCGGCCTCCGGGACGCCGTCACGGCGGTCGTCGGCCCCGGCGCCGTCGAACGCGACCGGGACCGTTACCCCTGGCGGCGGCTGCACGGTCGGCTGGCCGAGAGCCTGCGCGGCGAGGTGAGCATGAGCGACGACGACTTCGCCTGGCCCCCGAAGAGCGACGAGCAGACCGCCGACTTCGAGCGCAGCATGGCCGTCGGTCTCGGCCCGGTGATCGAGACGGTGCACCGCAACGCCGACCTGCTGTGGTCGGACCGGCGCCGACTGCTGGACGTCGGCGGGGGCGACGGCACGCTCGCCGCGCACGTCCTCGACGACGCCCCGGGGCTGCGGGTCGACGTGTACAACCTGCCCGCCGTGGCACCGCTGGTGGAGGCCACCCGGGCCCGTACGGGGCACGCCGGCCGGCTGGGTTTCGTCGGCGGCGACTTCTTCGCCGAGCCGCTGCCCACGGGCTACGACGCCATGGCGTTCGTCCGGGTGCTGCACGACTGGCCGAACGACGTCGCCCGCCGGCTGGTCGAGAAGGCGTACGCGGCCCTCGAACCGGGCGGCCTGCTGGTGATCTGCGAGGAGTTCCGCACCCCGGACCGCCTGGCGATGCAGTTCTTCTGGAGCTACTTCCTCATCGGGGTCGACAGTTGCGTCAGCCGGCTGCGGGAGGTCGAGTTCTACACCGGCCTGCTCAAGGAGGTCGGCTTCGACCGGGTGGCCGTGCTGCCCGGCGGCTGGGAGGTGGTCTGCGCGTACAAGCCGGTGGCCGGGGCGTGACCCGCCGGGCAGGCGTGGCGGGGCCGCTCCCCCGCCACGCCCGCCCGGCGGCGTTTGACCGCCGGGGCCGGGGGAAGACCCTGCGCCCAGGGCCGATTCCGAGGAGCGACGATGGCGGACGCAGGACGGGCCAGGAAGGCCACCGGGGCGCGCAAGGCCCCGATGAAGCGGGCGACGGCGGCGAAGAAGGTGGCGACGGCCACGAAACGGGCCACCGGGGCGACCGCGGCCAAGTCCCCGGGCGGGAAGCCCACGGCGACGACCGCCCGGGTGGCCCGGAAGAAGGACACCTCGGCCACCGCCGCCCCCGCCCGTGCCCGCAAGGCACCGGCCACCGCCGCCCCCGCCAAGAAGGCGCCCGCACGGAAGGCGACGAAGGCCGCCGCGACCCGCGCCGGCGCGGCCACGAAGGCCCCGGCCCGCAAGGCGACGACCATGGAGTCCTTCGGCAGCCGGCGTACGCCCCGGTCGAGCGCCCGCTGACCCGCGCGGACGCCAGTGCGGCGGGGTGCACACGCGATCCCGCCCTGCCCTTCGCCCACCCCCCGCGATCTTGCACTTGCTGCCCCCGCAAAGCCGACATACGCCCCAAACCGTGGGCACAAAGTGCAAGATCGCGGGCGGCAGGGCGGCGGGGTGGCAGGGCGGCGGGGCGCGGACGCTGGGCAGCGGGTGCGGACGTCGGCGGCGGTGAGCCGTCGGCCAGAATGGTCCGGTGGCGAAGCGAACCCGCCGGAGGACGGCCGACGACCAGGACCGGATGCCCTGTCCCTGCGGCTCCGGGCAGCCGTACGCCGGGTGCTGCGGGCGGCTGCACCGGGGGGAGGCCGACGCGGCGACCGCCGAGGCGTTGATGCGCTCGCGGTACGCCGCCTTCGCCGTCGGCGATCCCGCGTACCTGCTGCGCAGCTGGCACTCCTCGACCAGGCCGCGCCGGCTCGACCTCGATCCCGGCGTGCGGTGGACCGCTCTGGAGATCGTCGACACCGAGCGGGGCGGGTTGTTCGACGCCACCGGCACCGTCGAGTTCCGGGCCCACCACCGCGACGGCGGCGGGCCCGGGACGCAGGCCGAGCGCAGCCGGTTCGTCCGCGAGGACGGCCGCTGGGTCTACCTCGACGGGTTGCCCGACTGATGCCCGGTGCCGGCGGCGGCGGGCAGTGCGGCCCGGCCGCCGGCCCCGGGCCCGGCGGTCACCTCTTCGCGGCGACGCCGGTCGACAGGCCGAGCCGGTCGAGCGCGGCCGAGACGAGTTCCTCCGGCGTCAGCGACACGTCGAGCACCAGCACGGACTCGTCCGGGTCGGGCTGTTCCAGGGTGGCCAGCTGCGACTCCAGCAGGCTCGCCGGCATGTAGTGCCCGGCACGCTGGGCAAGTCGCTCCCGGATGACCTCGGCCGACCCGTCCAGGTGGACGAACTCGACGCTCGGCGGGCCGTGGCGCAGCACGTCACGGTACGACCGCCGCAGCGCCGAGCAGGCCAGCACCGTAGACACGCCCTCGGCGGCACGCGCCGTCATCCACCCGGCCAGGTCGCGCAGCCAGGGCAGGCGCGCGGCGTCGTCCAGCGGCACACCGGCCCGCATCCGCGCCACGTTGGCCGGCGAGTGGAACTCGTCCGCCTCGGCGAAGGTGAGTCCGGCACGGGCGGCGACGCCCCGGGCCACTGTCGTCTTGCCCGCCCCGGACACCCCCATCACGATGACGTGCCGCGTCGGGCCCGCGCCGCGCGGGCCGGGCTCACCAGTCATGGACGGTGCCGTCCTGGAGCCGGTTGAACGGCAGGTACGCCGGCACGTACGGGAACTTCGCGGCGGCCTCCTCGTCCAGCTCGACGCCGAGGCCGGGCTGCTCGCCCGGGTGCAGGTACCCGTCGGCGAAGGTGAACGACTGCCGGAACACCTCGTTGGTGAGCGGCCCGTGCTGCATGTACTCCTGGATGCCGAAGTTGTGGATGGCCAGGTCCAGGTGCAGCGCGGCGGCCATGCCGACCGGCGAGATGTCCGTGGGGCCGTGGATGCCGGACTTGATCTGGTACTGGGCGGCGAAGTCCAGCAGCTTGCGCATGGCCGTGATGCCGCCGGTGTGGGTGACGGCGGAGCGGACGTAGTCGATGAGCTGCTCGCGGATGAGCGTCTGGTAGTCCCAGACCGTGTTGAAGATCTCGCCGATCGCCAGCGGGGTGGTGGTGTGCTGGCGGACCAGCCGCAGCGCCTCCTGGTTCTCCGCCGGGGTGCAGTCCTCCAGCCAGAACAGGTCGTACGGCTCCAGCGCCTTGCCGAGCTTGGCGGCCTGGATCGGGGTCATCCGGTGGTGGCCGTCGTGCAGCAGCGGCAGCTCCGGGCCGAACTCGTTGCGGACGGCCTCGAACACGCCGGGCAGGTGCCGCAGGTAGGAGCGGGTGTCCCAGTCCTCCTCGGCCGGCAGCGGGGTGCGCTGCGCCGGCTCGTAGTCGTAACGCTTGCCGTCGGCGCTGGGCTGGGCGGCGACCCCGTACACGGCGTTGATGCCCGGCACCGAGGTCTGCACCCGGATCGAGCGGAAGCCGAGGTCGAGGTGCCGGCGGATCGAGTCGAACAGCTCGGGAAGGTCCCGGCCGGAGGCGTGGCCGTAGGCCATGATGCCGGTGCGCGACGCCCCGCCCAGCAGCTGGTACAGCGGCATGCCGGCGGCCTTGGCCTTGATGTCCCACAGGGCCACGTCGACCGCCGCGATCGCGGCCATGGTGACCGGCCCGCGCCGCCAGTACGCCGACCGGTAGAGGAACTGCCAGGCGTCCTCGATGCGGTGCGCGTCCCGGCCGATCAGCAGCGGCACGACGTGGTCACGCAGGTACGAGGCGACGGAGAGTTCCCGTCCGTTGAGGGTGCCGTCGCCCAGGCCGGTGATGCCGTCGTCGGTGGTGATCTTCAGGGTGACGAAGTTGCGGTCGGGGCTGGAGACGATGACGTCAGCGGCGACGATCTTCACGGGGTCTGCCTTTCTTCCTTCGGGGTGCTCGGGGCGGCTAGCGGAGGACGGCTCCGGCCTCGTGGCCGTCGAGAAGAGAGAGTTCGGCGCGGCGCGGCAGGCCTTCCCAGTCGCCCGGGCTGGAGACCGCGAAGGCGCCGAGGGTGGCCGCGCGTCGCAGCCGACCGTTCAGGTCGAGCCCGTCGAACCAGCCCGACAGGTAACCGGCGGTGAACGCGTCACCGGCGCCGACGGCGTCCACGGCGGTGACGGTCAGCGCGCCGACGTGCCGGACCTCGTCCGGGGTGTACGCGCGGGCGCCGTCGCCGCCCAGCTTGACCAGGACGGTGTGCACGCCCCGCCGGAACAGCTCCGCCACGACGGCCGGCTCGTCGGCACCCGGCTCGCCGACGAGATCCAGCTCGTCGGCGGACGCGACGACGACGGAGGCGTACCCGGCCAGCGGGGTGAGCACCGCGCGGGCGGTGTCGCGGGACCAGAGGCGGGCGCGGTGGTTGACGTCGAGGCAGACCGGGATGCCCGCCGCGGCGGCGGCCTCGGCCGCCCACCGGGTCGCCTCCCGGGCGCTGTCGGACAGCGCCGGGGTGATCCCGCTCAGGTGCAGCATCCGCGCCCCGGCGGCCAGCGGCGCCCGCAGGTCGTCGGCGCCCAGCGCGGAGCCCGCCGACCCGGCCCGGTGGTACTGCACCCGGGTCACGTCGGCGGTACGCCGCTCCAGGAACATCAGGCCGGTCGGCCGGTCGGGATCCCGGGTCACCCCGTCGACGGCCACGCCCTCGGCGCGCAGTTGCCGCAGCGCGTACTCGCCGAACTCGTCGGTGCCGAGCCGGCCGACCCAGGCGGCGTGGTGGCCCAGCCTGGCCACCCCGACCGCCACATTGGACTCGGCGCCGGCCAGGTGCATGGTCAGCGGGCCCCCGGCGGCGATCGGGCCGGCCGAGCGCAGCGACACCAGGGCCTCGCCGACGGTGAGCAGATCCGGTGCGGTCATGATCCGGCCGGCTCCCGCACCGCGGCCAGGTAGGTGCGTGCCCGGGCCCGCAGCGCGTCCAGGTCGCCGCCGGAGGCGGCGTCGCCGACCAGCGGGCCGCCCAGGCCGACGGCGATCGCCCCGGCCCGGAAGTAGCCGGGCACGTCGGCCAGGCCCACGCCGCCGACCGCGACGAACGGGATCTGCGGGAACGGGTCGCGCACCGCCCTGAGGTAGGCCGGGCCGCCGACCGACGCCGGGAACAGCTTGACCACCGACGCCCCCATCCGCAGCGCGGTGTACGCCTCGGTCGGGGTGAGCGCCCCGGCGGCGACCGGGAGGCCCCGGCGCGCCGCCGCGGGGATCGACTCGACCACGGCGGGCGTCACCACGAACTGCGCGCCCGCCGCGGCCACCCGCTCGACGTCGGCGGCGGTGAGCACCGTGCCGGCGCCGACCAGGGACCCGGCAGGCGCGACCGCGCGCAGTGCCTCGATCGCCCGCACGGCGTCCGGCGTGGTGAGGGCCACCTCGACGACGCGTACGCCCTCTTCCAGCAGAGCGGTGCCGGCGGCGATCGCGGCGGCGGTGTCGGTGCCGCGGATGATCGCGAGGACGCGGGCGGCGGTGAGTTCGGCGGCGAGGTCGACGGTCATCTGGTCACCATTCCGCGTAGGAGCCGTCGGCGTGCCGCCAGGTCGGGCTGCGCCACGCGTGCCCGCGCTTGTCGGCCGTCCGCACGGCGTGCTCGTCGATCTCGATGCCGAGGCCGGGTGCCGTGAGCCGCTCGACGTACCCGTCGACGAACGTCAGCGGGGTCTTGTCGAGGCAGTAGTCGAGCACCTCGGCGCCGAGGTTGTAGTGGATGCCGATGCTCTGTTCCTGGATCAGGTAGTTGGGTGTGGCGAACCCGACCTGGAGGCAGGCAGCGAGGGCGATCGGCCCGAGCGGGCAGTGCGGGGCGAGCTGCACGTCGTACACCTCGGCCAGCGCGGCGATCTTGCGGACCTCGGTGATGCCACCGGCGTGCGAGAGGTCCGGCTGGGCGACCGCGATGCCGGCCTGGAGCACCGGAAGGAACTCCTGCCGGTTGTAGAGCCGCTCCCCCGTCGACACCGGCGTGGTGGTCGAGCGGACGAACTCGCCGATCAGGTGCGAGTTCTCCGGGACCACGGGCTCTTCCAGGAAGAACGGCCGGTACGGCTCCAGCAGCGGGGCGACCCGGCGGGCGGTGGCGAGGGTGAACCGGCCGTGGAAGTCGACCGCCACGTCCCGCTCGTCGCCGAGCACCTCGCGGGCGGCGGCCACCCGCTGCACCACGCCGTCGAGTTCGGCGACGGACGCGACCGCGCTCATCCGCCCGGACGCGTTCATCTTCACCGCGGTCAGGCCCGTCTCGACGGCGGCGCTGATCTGGTCGCGGACCTCGTTCGGCTCGTCGCCGCCGACCCAGCCGTAGACCCGGATCCGGTCCCGGACGGGGCCGCCGAGCAACTGGTGCACCGGCGCGCCGTAGTGCTTGCCGGCGATGTCCCACAGCGCCTGGTCGAGCCCGGCCACGGCGCTGGCCAGGATCGGCCCGCCCCGGTAGAACGAGCCCTTCGTCATGACCTGCCAGTGGTCCTCGATGCGCAGCGCGTCCCGGCCGACCAGCAGCTCGCTGAGCTGCTCGACGGCGGTGCGGACGGTCTCGGACCGGCCCTCGCAGGTCGCCTCGCCCCAGCCGACGATCCCGGAGTCGGTCTCGACCCGGACGAACAGCCAGCGCGGGGCGACGAGGAAGGTCTCCACCCGTGCGATCGTGGTCATGGTGTCCTCAGCCCTTCGTGGCGCCGGCAGTGAGGCCGGAGACGACGTACTTCTGCACGAACAGGGCGATCAGCATGATCGGCAGGGTGACCACGGTGGCCGCCGCCATCAGGCCGCCCCAGTCGATGCTGGCGTAGCCGACGAAGTCGAAGATCGCCACCGGGAGCGTCTTGGTGTCGGCCCCGGAGAGCACGAGGGCGAACATGAAGTTGTTCCAGGAGAAGATGAACGACAGGATGCCGGCCGTGGCGATGCCGGGCACCGACAGCGGCAGGGTGATCCGGCGGAACGCGCCGATGTGGGTCAGCCCGTCGACGAGCGCCGCCTCCTCCAACTCGGCCGGCAGGCCGTCGAAGTAGCCCATCATGATGTAGACGATCAACGGCAGCGACACGAACATGTGGCTGAGGATCAGCACCGTGAACCCGCCGACCATCTGCAGGTTCGAGAAGACGTAGTACCAGGGCACCAGCAGCGAGACGCCGGGGATGACCCGCGCCATGAGCACGACGAGCGCCGACTTCTTCATGTTGAAGCGGCTCATCGAGTACGCGGCGGGCACCCCGAGCACGAGCGACAGCACGGTGGCGGCGAGCGCCACCCAGAGGCTGTTGCCGATGAACTGGATGTAGTTGGCCTGCTGGAGGACGTTGGCGTAGTTGTCCAGCGTCGGGGAGAAGACGAAGGCCTTCTCGGTGTCGTAGATGTCGACGTTCGTCTTCAGCGAGGCGGCGACCATCCACACCAGCGGCGCGATCAGCGACAACACCACGAGGACGAGGGCGACCGTCCGGAAGACCTTGTACGGCCTGCGCAGCTTCATCGGTTCAGCCCCTTCTTGCGGGAGGTCAGGGCCCACATCACCCCGATGATGATCAGGAAGAAGATGATGAGGACCGTCGACGAGACGCCGTAGTCGTTGTAGTCGAAGCTGAGCCCGTAGGCGTACACGTTGAGGGTCTCCACCTCGTGGAACGACCCGCCGCCGCGCCCCTTGGTGGCGTAGAGGATGTCGAAGGTCTTCAGGGCGTCGATGCCGCGCAGCAGGATCGCGACGATCACGGTGGGCATCAGCAGCGGCAGGGTGACGTGCCGGAACCGCTGCCAGGTGCTGGCGCCGTCGATCAGCGCCGCCTCCTGCGGCTCGTCGGACAGCGACGTCAGGCCGGCGAGCAGGATCAGCACGACCATCGGGGTCCACTGC
This sequence comes from Micromonospora sp. NPDC047074, assembly GCF_040643815.1. Taxonomy (NCBI): domain Bacteria; kingdom Bacillati; phylum Actinomycetota; class Actinomycetes; order Micromonosporales; family Micromonosporaceae; genus Micromonospora; species Micromonospora sp. NPDC047074. Next base: position 62,780 of record NZ_JBEYVB010000018.1, on the reverse strand, counting down.
CAGATGTCGATGAACATCGTCGTCGGCAGGGCCGAGGACTGCCCGGACAGCCAGGGCTGGGGGCCGATCCCGACCCAGCCGAGCATCTGGTTGGCCATGCCGATGTTGGGGTCGAAGATCAGCCGCCACATCATGCCGACCGCGACCGGGGTGGCCACCAGCGGCAGGAGGATCGCGACCCGGACCCACTTCTCACCGCGGAACGGCCGCCACAGCAGCAGGGCGATCGCCATGCCGAGGACGACCTCGAAGAAGAGCACGACGCCGGTGAAGAGGGCGGTGCGCCACACGGCCGGCCAGAACCGCTCGGTGTCGCCGAGCACGTCGAGGTAGTTCTGGATGCCGATGAAGGAGCTCACGGCGCGCACCGAGCCCTCGGCGTCGGTCAGGCTGAGATACCCGGTCCAGGCGACCGGGAAGACGATCAGCACGGCGACGAACAACATGGCGGGTGCCGCGAAGAGCCACTTGCGGTGCTCGTTGGCCCAGCGCGACCAGCCCGACGTCTCCGGGGGCGCCGGACGCGCCTCGGGCGAGGTGGTGACTGGTGTGGTGACGGCTGACATGAGGTCTCCGAAAGGGTCAGGGCCAGGGTCCCGACGCGGGGTGGCGGAGCCGACCGGCTCCGCCACCTGCGCTTCGGGCTACTTCGCCTCGTCGTCGAGGAACTTCTGGAACCTCTCGTTGGCCGCGTCCGCCGAGGCGGCCGCGTCCTTGCCGGTGATCGCGTCGACGATCGGCTGGCCGACGATCTCGCGCGCCTCGGCGACCTTCACGACCAGCGGGCGGTCGTGGCCCACGCCGTTGGCGGTGCTGACCGTGGTGGCCTCGGCGAGGTCCTTCGGGTACGTCGCCGCGCCCTCCGGGTTCTCCCAGACGGAGGTACGGGCGCTGGGCACGCCGGCCTTCTGCTGGGCCAGCGCCTGCTCCTTGCCGGCCGCCCACTGGATGAACTTCCAGGCGTTGTCCTGGTTCTTGGACGACTCGTTGACGCCCAGCGCCCAGGAGGGGATGTTGTACGGCTTCGAGCCGGCCGGGCCGGCCGGGAAGGCCGCGAAGCCGACGGTCTCGGAGACCTTCGACTTGGCCGGGTCGGTGGCGTTCTTGTAGAGGGAGTTGGCCTCGGTGTAGAAGGCCGCCTTGCCCTGGGTGAAGATCGCCATCGCCTCGGACCAGCTCATGTCGGTGCTGATGTTCTCCGGGCCGTGCTCGCGCAGCAGCCCGCCGTAGTAGGCGTACGCCTGCTTGGCCTGCTCGGTGTTGACCGAGGCCTTGCCGTTGGCGTCGACGAAGTCACCGCCGAAGCTGTAGAGGAAGCTGGAGAACTGGGTGACCGCGGCGGCCTTGCCGGTGCGGGACACGAAGCCCGCCACGCCCGGGTTGTCCGCCTCGACCTTCGCCGCCTGCGCCTTGAGCTCGTCCAGGGTCTTCGGCGGGGCGGTGAAGCCGGACTTCTCCAGCAGGTCCTTGCGGTAGTAGAGGACCTCCTGCTCGGTGATGATCGGCACGCCGACCAGCTTGTCCTCGTACGTGGTCGCCTGGACCGGTCCGGACTGGAAGTCACCGATCTCGAACGCGCTGTCCGACTTGCTCTTGTCGGTCAGGTCGGCGAGGTACTTGTTCTTGGCGAACAGCTTCCCCTCCTGCAGCGGCCGGTACATCATCACGTCCAGGTCGGTGGACCCGGCGTTCAGCTTGACGTTGTACTGGTCGGAGAGCTGGTCCTCACCGAGCTGGGTGACCTCGACCTTCAGGCCCGACTGCTTCTCGAACTCGGGCAGGGCCTTCTTGATGTTCTCCGTCCAGACGTGGTTCACCAGCGTCACGCGGACGGTGTTGGAGCTGCCGGCGTCGTCCCCGCCGCCACCGCAGGCGGACAGGCCGAGGGCGACGACCATCGCCAGGGAAGTCCCGATTACTGAGCGACGTCTCACGTCCATCTCTCCTTTGCCGTGGCCGTGGCCGCCGCCCGGACGGGTGGGCCGCCACCTCGCGGTTTACATCCGCTTAACTTCGGGATGCTAGGCCGAAAAAGCAGACTTATACAAGTGGGAAACCCAACTGATATGCTCCGCCGCGTGAAATCGTCCTCCCCGGGGGTTGCCGCCGCCCGGCTCGCTCCCGCCGAGCCCGGGCTGCACGCACGTGTCCTCGACCGCCTCGGCACGGCCATCTGCGGGGGCGAGCTGGCACCCGGGTCGGTCCTCAACATCGACGAGCTGGTCGAGCGTTACGCCGTGTCCCGCTCGGTCGTCCGCGAGGTGCTGCGGGTGCTCGCCTCGATCGGGTTCATCGAGACCCGCCGCCGCGTCGGGGTCATGATCCGTCCGCCGGAGGCCTGGAACGTCTTCGACCCGCAGGTGATCCGCTGGCGGCTCGCCTCGGCCGGCCGCATCGTCCAGCTCCGCTCGATCACCGAGCTGCGCACCGCCGTCGAGCCGCACGCCGCCTGGCTCGCCGCCACCCGGGTCGGTCACGACGAGGCGAGCGACCTCGTCGGGCTCGCGGCGAAGATGTGGGCCGCCGGCAAGGCCGGCGACGAGGAACGCTTCCTCAAGCTCGACATCGAGTTCCACCGGCGGATCCTGGTCGCGTCCGGAAACGAGATGTTCGTCCGGTTGCAGGACCTGATCGCGGAGGTACTCACCGGCCGGCACCAGCACCACCTCATGCCGCACCACCCGCACGAGCAGGCCCTCCAACTGCACGCCGAGGTCGCCCAGGCGATCCAGCGACGCGACGGCGAACGCGCCCGGCGGGCCATGGTCCAGCTCATGGAGCAGGCCTTCGACGAGATGAGCTCCATCTGGGAACAAACCGGCGAAACACCCACCCCCTGACGCCCCCGCCCCGCCCCGCCCCGCCCCGCGCCGCGCCCGCCCCCCCTCGCGATCTTGCACTTTCGGCCCTCTGAATACGAGGAATGCCCCCTTTGTCAGGGCCGAAAGTGCAAGATCGACGGGCTGGGGCGCCCCGGAGCGCTACTGCCGGGGGTGGGGCGGGCGGTGGGGGCGGGTCAGCAGGAGCAGGGCGACGATCAGGTACGGGACGGCGGCCACCGCGAACGCGACGCCGTTGCCGGCCCCGGTGGCGAGCAGCCCGTACCCGCCGTAGACCGCGATGATCGTCAGGTCGGTGGCCATCCCCGCCAGCGAGGTCACGGTGGCCCGGCTGGCGCCGGTGATCCGGGCCTGCAACCGGGCGTCGGCGAGCACGGTGGCGAGCTGGAAGCCGCAGAACGCGACGGCGACCAGCGCGAAGCCCACCGGCCGGGCGAGCAGCGCCCCGACGGCCAGGGCCAGGGCGGACAGCGCCAGCAGCCCCGCGTACCCACGGGCGGTCAGCCGCTCCCCCGCCGGGGCCAGCAGGCCGCCCGCGCCCACCCCCGCCCAGGTGAGCAGGAGCAGCAGCGGCACGGTCGCCTCGCCGACGCCGGTGTCCCGGGCCAGCAGCGGGGTGTACTCGTCGAGGGCGCCCCAGACCGCCGCGACCACCGCGACCAGCAGCACCGCCGCGCGGACGGCCCGGTCGGCGTGGACCTCGGCGAACCCGGCGCGCAGGCTCGCCCACCAGCCGAGTTCCTCGTCGTCCTCGCCGGCCCCGGCATCGACGCCCCGTCCGCTGCCCCCCGGTCCGGCATCGACGTCCCGTCCGCTGCCCCCCGGTCCGGCATCGACGTCCCGTCCGCTTTCCTCCGGTCCGGCCTGAACCGTGCCGTCAGCGGTGGCGGCGGCCGTACCGGTCACGGCGTGGCGGTGTTCCGGCAGGCGGGTGGCGACGGCGGCGGCGAGCAGGCAGGCGAGCACGCTGGCCGCGCCGACGGCCGGGTAGCCGCCGACCGCGAACACGGGGCCGGCCAGCAGGATCGAGGTGAGCACGCCGAGCGTCCCGGCCGTCTTCGACCGGCCGATGACGCGGGCGTACCGGCCAGCGGCGCCGAGCCGGTCGAGTTCGGTGAAGACCAGCGCCTCCAACGCCCCCGAGGCGAGCGCCCCGCCGGCGCCCCAGAGGACGAACCCGACGGCGAAGGCCGGGTACGAGGGCGCGAGCACCCAGAGGGCGAAGCCGGCGGCCGTGACCAGCGGCGCGAGGCAGAGCAGCAGCCGTCGGGAGGCGGCGTCGGCCAACGCGCCGGAGGGCACCTCCAGCACGATGCTGCTGGCGGACCAGATCACGAACAGTGACGAGATCTGCCAGACCGACAGGCCGGTGTCGCTGAACAGCAGCGCGTACAGCGGGTAGAGCAGGACGAGTTCGGTGAGGAACGCGTACCCGTAGAGGGTGGCCGCCAGGCGGTGGACGCGCGGCTTCCAGACGCGCGGAGGGTGGACAGTCATGGGACCTTCCTGGGTGGACGAAGCGGACGCCGGACGTACGGCGACCGCGGCGGCCCACGGCAGTGGCCCCTAGCAGTGCATCAACATCGCCACGTCATGCCGGCGATGGTAGCCGCGCCGGCCCGGGCGGTCACGCCCATTCGCCGGACACACGCCGGGGTGGGATCCCTGATCGGATCCCACCCCGGGCGGCGGTGGTCAGCGGTGCTCCCGCTCCCCGCCCACCGGCGGGATGACCATGGTGGCCTCGCTGTCGACGCTGGTCGGCGCGGCCGGCACGCCGGCACCTCGGGCGGTGACCTGGGTGGCGTCCGGGTCGCCCCGCCGGGGCGCCGGCACGGTCTGCGCGACGTCGACCCGCGGATCGGAGATCACCTGCGTCGCCTCCGGGTCGGCGTCGACGCGCGGCGCGGAGACCACCTGGGTGTCTTCCGGGTCGCCGCCGGGCACCGGGGTGCCGCCCGGAGCCCCGTTGGCGAGGTGGGCCTCGGCGTCCCGCCGACCGGCCTGGTAGGCGCGGGCGTGCGTGGCGATCTGCCGCGACTCCTGCTCGGCCCGGGCCAGCCACGACTCCCAGCGGCTCTGCATCGGACGGACCAGCCCGCCGCCGACCCCGACGACCAGGATGCCGCCGATGGTGGCCAGCACCGCGATCAGCACCGGAGTGGTGACCGCGGTGGCCACCCCGATCTGGTTGAGCGCGGCGATGACACCCAGGCCGAGGATGAAGACCGAGGCGATGGTGGCCAGGAACCGGCCGTACGACAGCCCGCCCAGGGCGCCGCTGACGATGTCCTTCACCGCGTTGGCGATGGCCGCGGCGACCACGACGATGACGATCGCGACGAAGGCGCGGGGCAGCCAGGCAATCACGCCGGCGATCAGGTCCGAGATCGGGTTCGGCCCCCAGATGCCGAAGGCCAACTGGAGGGTCACCAGCAGCACCCCGTAGTAGGCGAGCTTGGCGACGATGTCGCTGGCGTCGTACCGGGAGCGGGCCAGGGCCCGGCGGATCCCGCCGCGTTCCACGGCGCGGTCGAAGCCGACCCGCTCCAGCACCTTGTCCACGATCTTCAGCACGGCCTTGGCGATCAGCCATCCGGCCACCAGGATGGCCACGAAGGCGACGGCCTTCGGCAGGAAAAGCATCACCGACCCGAGGGCGTCCCCCACCGCGTCGCCGAAGTTGTCTCTCATCGGTAGTCCTCCACACCGGATCTGGTTCGTCCGGGCCGACCTACCCCCCACGGCGCGCGGGGAAACACCGGTCAGCGGCGCCGGCAGTCGTAGGACACCGGGGCCTGGGCCTGCACCGGGGACGGGGAGGTGATGGTGACCGTGGCGGTCTCGGTCGTGCGTCCCACGCCGCTGAAGGTCCAGCGCAGCGTCAGCTCGACGGTGCGCTGCCCCCGTCCGACCCGCTCGGTCAGCGGGCTGCCGGGCGCGCTGCCGCTGCGCAGCCACTGGTAACGGATCTCCCCCGCCCGGCCGTTCGTCGACACGGTGGCCACCACGTCGACGGTGACGTCGCACCGGTCCCCGGCCGGCCGGGGTACCGCCACCGCCACCCCGGTGACCTCCAGCGGGCTGATCCGCTGCCAGAGATAGAGGCCCACGGCGGCGAGCAGCGCGATGGTCAGCAGGGTCGACAGCACCGAGGTCACCATCCGCCACGTCGAGCGCCGCCGGGGTGCCGGCATTCGCGCGGCCGGTGCCGGCCACGCGGGTGCCGGCGGCGGTGTCGTCGGTACGCCCGGCCCGAACCGCAGCTCCCCGCCCGTTGGCCCGGCGAAGGGGGTTCCCGTCCCGCCCCCGGCGGTGGGCCCGCCCCCGGTGAAAGGCCCAGCCACGGCGGAGGACCCTGCCCCGGCGAACGGCCTGGCTCCGGCGGTGGGCCCCACCGTGGTGGTGAAGCCGGCGCCGGCGGTGTGCCCGGTCTCGACGGCCGCCATCGGGGTGGTCCGGTCCCCCGTGGCGGTCTGCGCCGGCTGCCACGACCCGGTCGGCCCGCCCGCCGGGTGCCGCGGCGTCGTCGGCCCGCCCATCGGATGCCGCGGCGTCGTCGGCCCGCCCATCGGATGCCCCGGTGTCGTCGGCCCGCCAGGGGTCAGGCGCGTCGTGGGCTCCCCGGTGGCCAGGCGGACGGTCTCGTCGGCAGTGGCCATCGCCCCGGCCACCACCGCCGCCCCCGGCAGGGGCGCGGTCGACTCGCCGGCGCCCAGGTAGACGGTCGGCTCCCCCGTGGCAGGGTGGGCCGGCGGCGCACCGGCGGCCAGGTACACGGTCGCCTCGCCAGCGGGCAACGGCACCGTCGGCTCACCGGTCGCCAGGTGCACCGTGGCGTCGGCGGAAGCCAGGGTCGTCGTGGGCTCGCCGGAGGCCAGGGTCGTCGTGGGCTCGCCGGAGGCCAGGGTCGTCGTGGGCTCGCTGGCGGCCAGGTGGACGGTCTGGTCGGCGGTGGCCAGAGGTGCCGTCGACTCGTCGGCAGCCAAATACACGGTGGCGTCGCCCGAGGCCAGGTGGACGGTGGCGTCGGCCGAGGCCAGGTGAACGGTGGCGTCGCCCGGGGTCAGGTGCACCGTGGGGTCGGCCGAGGGGTGCGGGTGGTGGGCGCTCGCCGCGCCGTCGGCCGGCGGCCGGTGGGTGGGCAGTGCCTCGGTCGGGTCGTTCGGCTGGGTCACGGCGGCCCGCCCTCCGTCGTCGTGGTCGTCATCCGGTTGTCCGGGCTCAGCCCGGCGTGCAGTCGTCGCGCAGCATCACGTACACCGTCGAGCCCTTGGAGGAGGCGTTGCCGGCCTCGTCGACGGCGACGACCCGGACCGGGATCTCGGTCGGTCCCTCCGGCCGGGGCAGGTCGCCGAGGACGCCCTGGAACACCCCGCGCCCACCCGCGCGCATCGCCACCTCGACGGTGCGACCGTCCAGGGTGTACCGGAGGCTCACCCGCAGCTTCTCGACCGGCGTCAGGTCGTCGGAGGCGACCGCGGAGACGGTGCTGGACGTCGGCCCGTACCGGCAGCCCCCGGGGTCCAGGCTGGTCGGGCTGGCCGCGACCCTGCCGACGGACGGCGCGACGGTGTCGCCCGGTGGCGGCGGGCTGGTGCTGGCCGACGCGGTCGGCGTGACGGGAGTCGACGACGGTGGCGCCCCGGTGTCGTCGGGGTCCGGTGCCGCCGTCGTCCCGGTCGGCGCGGCCGAGGGCGTCGGGGTCGACGCGGGCGTCGGGGACTGGGCGGCGACCGACGGGGACGGCTCGCCGGTCGGGGCCGTCGTCACCTCCGGCGCGGCCGGTCCGGCGGCGGGCAACGGCTCGTCGCGACCGGCGTAGCTCAGCCCGGCGCCACCGACGACCAGCACGGCGGCCAACCCGCCGCCGACCAGCACCGCGCGGGCCTTTCCGGCACGCAGCCACGTCCAGCGGTTGCTGCCCTCGTCGAACGCGGTGCTGGCCAGGCTGGTGGCACCCCCGGTGCCGTCCGGGAACGGGAAGAGAGCGGCGAGCAGTGCCGCCCGCCGGGCCAGCTCGCGCAGGCCGCGTTCCTCCCACCGCTGCCCGTACGCCTCGGCCGCGACCTGTTCCAGGAGGGCGAGGAAGACCTGGGCGGGTTGCGGCCGCTCGGCCGGCTGCTTGGCCATGCCGTGCCGCAGCAGGTCGTGCACCGGCTCGGGGGCGGCCTCGGTGGGGATCGGCGCGTGGGCGTGCTGCTGGCGCAGGGTCAGCAGGTCCCGCCCGTCGTAGGGTGGCCGGCCCGTCAGGCACTCGTAGAAGGTGGCGGTGGCGGCGTAGATGTCGCAGGCCGGGTTGGCCGGCGCGCCCGTCCACTGCTCGGGTGCCATGTACCGGGGAGTGCCGGTGACGCTGACCCCCGAGCTGCCGCCCACCGGCATGGCGATGCCGAAGTCGGCGAGTTTGCTGGTGCCCTCGGCGGTGACCAGCACGTTCTCCGGCTTGTAGTCGCGGTGCACGACGCCCCGGGCGTGTGCCGCGCCGAGCCCGGCCAGGGATCCCTTGAGGACGCAGAGCGCCGACTCCGGGGCGGTCGGCCCGTGCGCCCGCAGCATCTGCCGCAGCGACACCCCGTTGACCAGCTCCATGACGATCGCCGCGCCGGTGGGCGACTCGACGTACTCGTAGAGACGGGAGACGTGCTGATCGTCGATCTCGGCCAGCAGCCTGGCCTCGGCGCGGAACGCGGTACGAAACGACGGGTCGTCGCCGATGCCGCCGGTGAGGTACTTGATCGCGACCGGGGTGCCCGTCGCGTCGTGCACGGCGAGGTCCACCCGACCGGACGCGCCGGCACCGAGCTGCCGCACCGCGCGGTAGCCGGAGACCTGCCAGCCCGTCACGCGTCCACCTCCCCGTCGCTGGGACGGTGAAGCCGCCTCCGGTGGCCATTGTGGTCACGGAGGCCGGTGGGGCAATCGGCGCAACGGTTGCTTCCGGCCCCTGGACGTCCGGGGTCGTCCCGGCGAACGGGGACATGGTCGGTTACGGACACACGCCACTCGTACCACCCGCAGGCAAGTCGGGTGTGGGGCGGCCACGCCGCCGTGGGTCAGGCCGGCGGGTGCCGGTGGCCGTCGCCGGAGGCGGGCACCGCGGCTTCCGTACGCCCGGCCGGTGGCTGCTCGGTCTGCGGACGCTCGGACTGCGGCTGCTCGGCGGCCAGCGGCTCGGTGCCGCGGGTGAACTTGTCGAAGAAGCGCAGCAGCTCCACCGGGAACGGCATCACCAGGGTGCTGTTCTTCTCCGCCGCCACGTCCACCACGGTCTGCAACAGCCGCAGCTGGTACGCCCCCGGCGTGCCCGCCATCGCCCGGGACGCGTCGGCGAGCCGGCGGGACGCCTGGTACTCGCCGTCGGCGGCGATCACCCGGGCGCGGCGTTCGCGTTCCGCCTCGGCCTGGCGGGACATCGACCGTTTCATCCCCTCGGGCAGCGCGACGTCCTTGACCTCCACCCGCTCGATCAGCAGCCCCCACGGCTTCTCGGTCGGCGCGTCGATGACGGCCTTCAACTCGGCGTTGATCCGTTCCCGGTCGCCCAGCAGGGTGTCCAGGTCGGCCTTGCCGATCACCGAACGCAACGCGGTCTGCGCCACCTGGAGCACGGCCGAGGGGTAGTCGCGGACGTTGACCAGCGCCTTCACCGGGTCGACGACCCGGTAGTAGACCACCGCGTCGACGGTGAGGGTGACGTTGTCCCGGGTGATCGCCCCCTGCGGGGGCACCCCGATCACGGTCGTCTGCATGCTGACCCGCACCATCCGGTCGGCGACCGGGACGATCAGCCGCAGGCCGGGCTCCCGGACCGGCGTCAGCACCCGGCCGAACCGGAAGACGATGCCGCGCTGGTACTGCTGCACCAGCCGGACACTCAACGCGCCGACGAGCGCCACGAACACGATCACGATCACCAGGCCGATCACCACGGCTTCCACGGCACCCCCGACTCCGCGCGGCTCCCCGGGCCGGCCCTTTCCCGTCCCGGCGGGAAGTAGTCCCAGGATCGGCGATCAGCGCGTCCTGGACCGCGCGGGCCGTGAGCCGGGCGGAGCGGGAGGGCCCGCCCGGGACGGAAAAGCCCGACCCCGGGCCGGGAAAGCCCGACCCCGGGCCGGGAAAGCCCGACCCCGGGCCGGGAGAGACCCGACCCCCGGCCGGGAAAGCCGGATCCCGACGTCCGGCCGGGGTGGCAGGTCGGGCGACCTGCGCCGGGGCTATCGTCCGGCGCCGGCCCGGGCGGCGCCGCGGGCGCCCAGCAGCGCGATCCCGCAGGCCGCGAGGGCACTCAGCGGGGCGATCAGGAAACCGACGGTCACCTCGCCGGCGGCGTCCAGCAGCGCCCCGGCCGCCGCCGCGCCACCCGCGCTGCCGGCCGAGAAGGCCGTCGCCGCCCAGGCGAACGCCTCGGCGGCCGTGCCCGCGGGTGCCAGGTCGTCGAGCGCGACGAAGGCGATGGTCAGCACCGTCGGCAGCGCGAGCCCGCTGACCGCCATCAGCACCAGCATCACCGGCGGGGCGGGGGTGAGCAGCAGCGGCAGGTAGCCGACGGCGAAGACCGCGACCGCCCGGGGCAGGGTGGCGTACCGGCGCAGCCCGCCGAAGCGGACGAGGAGCAGGCCGCCGACCAGCGCCCCGGTGGCCTGCGCGGCGAGCAGCCAGCCCGCCCAGGACCGGGCCCCGGCCGACTCGGCGTACGCGGTCGCGGCGACGGTCACGCTGCCCACGGCCGCGCCGACCAGCAGCAGTGCCGCGAGCACCAGCCGGAGCCGGCCGGCGCGCAGCGGCCCGGCCCAGTGCCGTGCCGCGTGCTCGCCCCGCCAGCGCCGGACCGCGTCGGTCGTGGCGAACCAGACGGTGCCGGCGGCCTGGAAGAGCGCGGCGGCGGCCAGCCCGCCGGTCGGTCCGACCAGGCCCACGGCGGCGAGCGTGACCACCGGCCCGAGGATGAAGATCGCCTCCTGTACGGCGATGTCCAGGGTGTACGCGGTCTGCACCCGGTGCGCGGGGAGCAGGTCGCGCCAGAGCACCCGCAGGCACGACTCGAACGGCGGCGCGCCCAGTCCGGCCAGGACGGCGGCGAACACGGTCACCGGCAGGTTGACGTGCGCGGCGGTGAGCGCGAAGCCGATCGTCGAGGCCGCCACGGCCAGCCACAGCACCGGCGGTTGCCGCCACCGGTCCGCCATCCGGGCGAGCAGCGGCTGGCCCACGGCCGTGCCGGCGGTGAACGCGCCGACCAGCAGGCCCGCCACGGTCAGCGTCATCGTCTCCCGGGCGAAGACGAGCAGGGCCAGCGGGGCCGCGCCGAGCGGGATCCGGCCGAGCAGGCTGGCGGCCAGGACCCGGGCGACCTGCGGCACCCGCAGCACCGCGAGGGCGGAGGTTTCGGTGGGATCGGTGGGATCGGTGGGATCGGTGGAGTCGGTGGGCGGCCCGTCGGCGGATGGACGGTCGGCGGGCGGCACGGCTCTGGTGTCGTCGGAAATGGGCATGGTTCGGCGCTCCCAGATCAGGGCGGAGATGGACCGGATGAGGGCGGAGCACCAGCCTGGTCAGGGAATGTAGTCGGACCGCTCGTGGCCGTCGCCGTACAGCGGAACGTCCGGGGTGATCCAGCGGCCGTGCGCGGCGGCGACGGCGTGCGACGGGATCACGGTGGACAGTCTAGACCCGGACGCCGCCACCGCGCGGGGCCAGCCGCGCCGGATTGGCCCTCGCCACCGGGCCGACCGCCCTCCCTACGATGACCGCCCACGACTCGGGCAACCGCCGGGAGGACGTCATGCGGGAGCGCTTCGCCGACCTGTCCACGCCGCTGATCGCCGACGCCTGCGTACGCCTCGGTGTGCCGCCGCGCGCCGCGCCGGCCGGGATCCGGGCGGTCGTGCCCGGTCACCGCCTCGCGGGCCGGGTGCTGCCCGTACGCCACCACGGCAGCGTGGACGTGTTCCTGGAGGCGTACGCGGGCGCGGCCCCGGGCGACGTGCTCGTGATCGACAACGGCGGCCGGACCGACGAGGCGTGCGTCGGGGACCTGGCGGTGCTGGAGGGCGTCGCGGCCGGGATCGCCGGCCTCGTGGTCTGGGGCCTGCACCGGGACACGCCCGAGCTGGTGGAGATCGGCCTGCCCGTGTTCAGCTACGGCAGCCTCCCCCTCGGCCCGACCCGGCTCGACCCTCGGGAGCCGGAGACGCTCACCAGCGCCCGGGTCGGGCCGCATCCGGTGGGCCCCGACGACCTGGTCGTCGCCGACGACGACGGGGTGCTCTTCCTCCCGGCCGGGCGCGCCGCCGAGCTGTGCGCGGCGGCGGAACGCATCCGGGACGTCGAGCGGGTGCAGGCGCGGCGGATCCGCGCCGGGGAGACGCTGCGGGAGCAGACGGCCTTCGCCGACTACCTGGCCCGCCGGGCCGCCGATCCGGCCTACACCTTCCGGCGGCACCTGCGGCACGTCGGTGGGGCGATCGAGGAGTGACGCCCGGCCGCGGGTCCGTCGGCCCCGGGTGAGGGTCGTCATAGCGGCTGGACGGCCCACCCCGGCGGGCTGCTAGCCTCGGCGGCAGGTCATGAGCGTCAGCGTCAAGCCCCGGCTCGCTGGCCGGCAACCCTCGTCCGCGCAGGGGTGCCCCGGGTGAAGACCAGGCACCGGAGTTGCTCCGGTGCAAGTGCGGCCTGGTTCCCAGGTCGATCCCGACCGAGGAGAGCCATGATCATCTGCAGCGGTGCCCCACCGGCGGTTCCCGCCGTGGGTCCGGCGTCGCCGGCCCTGACCCGCCGTCGCCACGTCGACATGATGCGGGTCTGCGCCACCTCCTGTCGCCCCGGCGCCCCGCGCTAGGCGCGGCACCTCTTCTTTCCCCGGACCATCCCAGCGGTACGCCCACCGGGCGCACCGTCGGCGGCGCACGCCCGTTCCCGCCGCCGGAACACCCATTCGGAGACACCTGTGCGAATTCTTCCTGCCCTCACCCGGGCCGCCGCCCTCGGCGTGGCCGCCGTCCTCGCCGCCACCGCGCTGGCCGCCTGCGGCGGCGAGGACGCGTCCACCGCCTCGGCCGACAACCCGTACGGCCTGCTCCAGCCGGGCGTGCTGCGCGCCGGCACGCTCACCGACGCGCCGCCGAACGTCTATCTCAAGGACGGCAAATTCACCGGCTTCGACAACGACCTGCTCACTGCGGTCGCCGCGAAGGTCGGCCTGAAGGTGGAGTTCGTCGGCACCGACTTCTCCGCCCTGCTCGCCCAGGTCAACAACCGCAAGTTCGACATCGGCAGTTCCTCGATCACCATCACCGAGGCCCGGAAGAAGACCGTCGACTTCGGCAACGGCTACGACTTCGGCCACTTCGGGCTCGACGTGCCGGCCGGCTCGTCCATCACCGGTTTCGACCAGCTCGCCGGCAAGCGGGTGGTCGTCGTGCAGGGCACCGTCCAGGACGACTACGCCACCGGCGAGGGGCTCGACCCGGTCCGGGTACCCGACTACAACGGCGCGATCAACCAGCTCAAGGCCGGCACCGCCGACGCCTGGATCGCCCCCGCCGAGATCGGTGACAAGTCGGCCGCCGACAGCGCCGGCAAGATCAAGGTGGCGGCAAAGCTGCTCAGCCCGGCTCCCACGGCGTACGCGTTCGCCAAGGGCAACGACAAGCTGCGCGAGGCGCTGGACAAGGGCCTCGACGAGGTGATCGCGGACGGCACATGGAGCCGGCTGCAGGCCCAGTACTACCCGGGCCGGCCGATCCCGGCCGACTTCAGGCCGGGCAGCGGCGCGGTGGTGGCGCCGTCGCCGTCGGCGAGTTCCTGAGACGTACGGATGACGAGCGAGCGGGGCGGTAGGAGAGGCGACCGATGGATCCGTTGAGCACCCTGTGGGAGACCTTCTTCGACTGGGACTCCATGCGCGAGGCGCTACCCGAGATGGTGACCGTCGGGCTGCCCAACACGCTGATCCTGGCGTTCTCCGCCGCCCTGCTCGGCTCGGTGCTGGGCATGGGGCTGGCCGTCGCCGGCATCTCGCGTACCCGCTGGTTGCGCTGGCCGGCCCGGGTCTACACCGACGTGTTCCGCGGCCTGCCGGCCGCGGCGACGATCCTGCTCATCGGCGTCGGCCTGGCGCCGCTGGGGATGCGGGTGTGGGGCCCCAACCCGTATCCGCTGGGCATCCTGGCGCTGTCGCTGATCGCGGCGGCCTACATCGGCGAGATCTTCCGCTCCGGCATCCAGTCGGTGGAGGCCACCCAGCTGGAGGGGGCCCGGGCCCTGGGGCTGTCCTGGGGCGAGGCGATGCGCCTGGTGATCGTCCCGCAGGGGATCCGGCGGGTGCTGCCGGCCTGGGTGAACCAGCTGATCGCGCTGATCAAGGACTCCAGCCTGGTCTACTTCCTGGGCCTGCTGGCCAGCCAGCGGGAGCTGTTCCGGATCGGGCAGGACTACGCGGCGAACACCGGCAACCAGTCGGCGCTGCTGTTGGCCGGGCTGTTCTACCTGGCGCTGACCGTGCCGCTGACGCACACCGTGAACTGGATCGACCGGCGGCTGCGGCACGGTCGGCAGGCCGCCGCGTCCGCCGCCGACACCGACGACGACCTCGACCTGGCGCTGCCGGGGGCGGCGGGAGGCAACCAGCGATGAGCATCGACACGGCCACCTCGGTGAGCCTGAGCGTCCGCGACGTGCACCTGGCCTTCGGGGCGCACCGGGTGCTGCGCGGCGTGGACCTGGACGTGGCGCGCGGGGCGACGGCCTGCGTGATCGGCCCCTCCGGGTCGGGGAAGTCCACCCTGCTGCGCACGATCAACCGCCTGATCGAGCCCGACCAGGGTGACGTGCTGCTCGACGGGCGCAGCGTGCTGCGCGACGACCCGGACGCCCTGCGGCAGCGGGTCGGCATGGTCTTCCAGCAGTTCAACCTCTTCCCGCACATGAGCGTGCTGCGCAACGTCACCCTCGCGCTGCGCCGCACCCGCAAGCTCGGTGAGGACGAGGCGGTGTCGGTCGCCCGCGGCCACCTGGAGCTGGTGGGGCTCGCCGCCAAGGCCGACGCCCGGCCGGCGCACCTGTCCGGCGGGCAGCAGCAGCGGGTCGCGATCGCCCGCGCGCTGGCGTTGCGGCCGCAGGTGATGCTCTTTGACGAGGCGACCTCGGCCCTGGACCCGGAGCTGGTGAAGGGCGTGCTGGGGCTGATGGCCGAGCTGTCCGCCGGCGGCATGACGATGGTGGTGGTCACCCACGAGATGGGCTTCGCGCGCGAGGTCGCCGACACCGTCGCGTTCATGGACCGTGGCGTCGTGCTGGAGGCGGGCGAACCGGCCGCGATCTTCGAAGGGGCCCGGCATCCCCGGCTGCGCCGGTTCCTGTCCCAGGTGCTCTGAGCGGGGGCGACGACGCCCGGGTGGTGCCCGGCCGGCAGGAGGCTCGGCGGCCGGGCACCACCCGGCGCCCACGGCTCAGTTCTGCTTGGTCTCCCAGAAGATCTTCGAGATCTCCTCGATCCTCGCGAGGAGCTGCTCCGCCACGGCCGGGTCCGCGGAGCCCTTCGCGCCACCCGCGCCGGCCAGCTTGGTGGCCTCGTTGAACAGGCCGTGCAGGTGCGGGTACCGCTCGAAGTGCGGCGCCTTGAAGTAGTCGGTCCACAGTACCCACAGGTGGTGTTTGACCAGCTCGGCCCGCTGCTCCTTGATGACCAGCGCTCGCGTCCGGAACTCCGGGTCCTCGCTGGCCTGGTACTTCTCGCAGATCGCCCGGAGTGACTCGGCCTCGATCCGGGCCTGCGCGGGGTCGTATACCCCGCAGGGGAGGTCGCAGTGGGCGCTCGCGGCGGTACGCGGGCGGAGCAGGCTGGGCAGTCGCATCAGGTTCCTTTCGACGGAAGAAGGTGTCTTCTCTTCCTTGGGCTACGCCGCGACCGTAGGAGCTGAAGCGGACTTCATGTCAACCGCGCCCGGCATTCCGGCCTGATCAAGGACGCGCAACCCCTGGCGCAGCGCCGAGACTTGGCAATATCCTCCAGTGCACGCCCGCACCCATGAAGGTCATTTTCACCTGGGTGCCCTGGCCACAGAGGAGATGTCGTGCACGTCGAACAATCCGCACTGGACCGCCGGACGCTGCTGCGAGCCGGCCTCGGCGCCGCCACGGTCGCGGTCGTCGGGAGCGAACTCGCCTTCCCGTCCGCCGCGCAGGCGGACCCCGGCGCCGACCTGGACTGGATCTACAGCTGCGACGAGTGGGGCGCGCGCCCGCCCAAGGACCCACTGGCGGTCAGCGCCATCCCCACCAACAAGATCATCGTGCACCACATGGCGTTCCCGAACGTCACCGACTACTCCGAGGCGCAGGCGATCAAGCTGGCCCGCGACTGCCAGAACCTGCACATGGACGGCAACGGCTGGTCCGACACCGGCCAGCACTTCACCGTCAGCCGGGGCGGCCACGTCCTGGAGGGACGCCGGGGCAGCCTGGAGCGGCTACAGGCCGGCGACCGGCAGATGATCTCGGCCCACTGCCCGGGCGAGAACGGCCGGGCCATCGGCATCGAGAACGAGGGCACGTACGTCACCGAGACGCCGCCGGAGGCCCTGCTCGACTCGCTGGTCAAGCTCTGCACGACCATCTGCCGGCAGTACGGGCTGCACGCCCACGACATCTTCGGCCACTGGGACTTCCGCACCACGCTGTGCCCCGGCGCCGCCTTCTACCGGCAGTTCCCCACGCTGCGCCGCCGGGTCTTCGACTCGCTCGGCACCGACCTCGCCGACGTGCCGGCCCGCCGCTGGCCGGACCTGTGGCGGTTCGTCGGCTCCCCGTCCGTCCGGGTGGTGCAGTACCTGCTGGCCCACCGGGGCTACGCCGTGCCGGTCAACAGCGTCTTCGACGCCGCCACCGTCGCCGCCGTGCAGGACTGGCAGTACCGCAACGGCATCCCGGTAGACGTCGACGCCACCGTCACGACGCCCACCTGGGAGACCCTGGTGCCGGAGCTGGGCACCGACGCCAGCGGCGCGCCGGTCACCGCCGCGCAGTTCCTGCTCAACTTCCGGGGCTACCCCGAGGTCGCGGTCACCGGCGAGTACGACCACGCGACCAGGACGGCCGTCAAGGACGTCCAGCGTCTGCACCGCCTGCCCGCCCACGGCAAGCTCGACCTCGACACCTGGTGCGCGGTCGTCGGCGGCGTCGTACGCCGGTCGTTCCGGGACTGACCATCGTCGCCGGCCCGTGGGAGCCCTCGCCCCACGGGCCGGCGAAACGCGGTCGCACCTGACCCGCACCAACCGCCTGATCTGCGACGATGAGGCGGTCACGAGCGGAGGAGGGTGCTGTGGCGTCTCGACTCAACCCGTACTTCAGCTTCCCCGGCAACGCCCGCGAGGCGATGGAGTTCTACCAGCGGGTGTTCGGCGGTTCGCTGTCGACGAGCACCTTCGGCGAGTTCGGTACCGACGACCCGACGCTCGCCGACAAGATCATGCACGCGCTGCTGGAGACCGACCAGGGTTTCGCCCTGATGGGCTCGGACACCGCGCCCGGCATGGAGCACGACCCCGGCAACAACGTCGCGGTGAGCCTCAGCGGCGACGACTCCGACGAGCTGCGCGGCTTCTGGGAGCGGCTCGCAGACGGCGGCACGGTGACGGTGCCGCTGGACAAGCAGATGTGGGGCGACGAGTTCGGCATGTGCATCGACCGGTTCGGCATCGGCTGGATGGTGAACATCAGCCCGGCCCAGGGCTGAGCCTTGCCGGGCGGCCCCCGACGCGGGAGACGCGGCGCAGCCGCAGGTGTACGCCGGCCACCAGCGGGTAGGGACCGCTGTCCGGCGGGCCCGGGCCACGCCCACGGTGTGCCCTGGCCCGCAGCCGCCGGCCAGGGGGTGCGCCCGATGCTGTCAACGCCTGTGCCCGCCCGGCCCGCCCGGTGCGCCCGCCCAAGGGCGAGCGCACCCCGGCCGCGATGACCCGGGTCCGCAACCTGCGTGTCCGCCCGGACCTGCTCTACGTGGCGAGCGGCTGGAGCACGCTGGTCACCGACGTCCGGGGGCGGATCACCGGCGCCGATCCGCAGGGCTTCTTCGCCCGCAACACGCGGGTGCTCAGCACGGAACGCCTCAGCGTCGACGGCCGGGAGCCGGTCCCGTTCAGCACGGCCAACGTGGCGGGGCACGCCCAGCTCTCGTACGCCGCCCTCGGCGACGGTGAGACGCTGCCGTCGCAGGCGGCGTACCTGCTGGTGGAGCGTTTCGTCGGCGAGGGGCTGCGCACCCGGCTGACCGTGTCCAGCTACGCGGCGACGCCGATCGAGCCGCGGCTGCGGATCCAGCTCGACGCCGACTTCGCCGACACCAGCGAGGCCGAGTCCGGGCACCGGGTGCAGTCCGGCGCCGTGGACGCGAGCTGGGACGACGGGAGCCGGGAGCTGCGCCTGACCTACCGGTGCGACGGCCTCGACCGAGCGGTGGCGATCGGCGTACGGGCCGACTCGCCCGTCCGGTACGCCGACGGCACCCTGACCGTCGACGTCGCGGTGCCGCCCGGTGGATCCCGCCGGGTGGAACTCCTCGTCGAACCCGTCTTCGACGGGCGGCGCCTCACCGCACCGCCGCCGGCCTTCGACGAGCCGGACGACGCCGCCGCCCGCGCCCGCGGCACGCTGGCCCGGGAACTCGCCCGCCTGCACAGCAGCAACTTCGACGTCACCGCCGCCTGGCGGTGCGCGGTCGACGACCTGGCCGTGCTGCCGCTTGGCGAACCGGAGGGCCCGACGGCGCCGATGGCGGGCCTGCCGATCTACCAGGAGATCTTCGGCCGCGACACGATGACCGCGTCGTGGCAGGCGCTGCTCGCCGGGCCGACGATGCTGGCCGACAGCCTGCGGCTCAACGCCCACCACATCGGGCGGCGCATCGACGACTGGCGCGACGAGGAACCCGGCAAGCCGTTGCACGAGGCCCGGCGGGGCCCGGTGTCCACGCTCGGGATCGACCCGTTCGACGGCTACTACGGCGACTGGTCGACCGCGCCCGACTTCCTGATCTTCCTCGGCCAGTACCTGGCCTGGACCGGCGACCTCGACACCGTACGGGACCTGCTGCCGACCGCGCGGCGCGTCCTCGGCTGGATCGACCGGTTCGGCGACCTCGACCGGGACGGCTTCCTCGAATACCACCGCCGGTCCCCCGTCGGCCTGAAGAACCAGGGGTGGAAGGACTCGGAGAGCGCCGTCGTCGACGAGCACGGCGTGGTGGTGCCGAACCCGATCGCGAGCAGCGAGTTGCAGGCGTACTGGTACGCGGCGCTGCGGCACGCCGGAGCGGTGTTCGCCGCGACCGGCCATCCCGCCTTCGGCGCCGGGCTGGTCCGCAGGGCCGCCGCCCTGCGCCGCCGCTTCCACCGCGCCTACTGGATGCCGGACGAGGGCTGCCACGCCATGGCCCTCGGGCCCGACAAGCGGCAGGTCCGCTCGGTCAACTCCAACGACGGTCACCTGCTGGCCACCGGGATCGTGCCCGCCCGCATCGCCCCGCTCGTCGCCGACCGGCTGCTGGCCCCCGACATGTTCAGCGGCTGGGGGGTCCGCACCCTGTCCTCGGCCCACCCGGCGTACAACCCGTTCAGCTACCACCGGGGCAGCGTCTGGCCGGTGGAGGCGGGCACGATCGGGCTGGGGTTGGCCCGCTACGGCTGCTGGGAGCACCTGCACCGGCTCGCCGAGGGGATGTTCGCCGGGGCGGCGATCTTCGCCGAGCACCGCCTGCCGGAGGTGCTCAGCGGGCTGCCCCGCGACGCCGCCCACCCGCATCCCGGCGTCTATCCGGATTCCTGCTCGCCGCAGGCGTGGTCGGCCAGCGCCGTCGTCGCGCTGGTCCAGGCACTGCTGGCGCTGCGCCCGGCCGCCCCGCTTCGGACGATCTTCGTCGACCCGCATCTGCCCGAGTGGCTGCCGGACCTCGTGCTGGAGGGCGTACGGGTCGGCGGTCGCACGGTCGACCTGACCGTACGCCGCGGGCGCGGCGGGCGGACGTCGCTGCGCGCCCGGGGCGACCGGATCGCGGTGGTCCGCCGGCCCACGCTCCAGGCGTCGGCCACCCGCCGGCGGTGCTGAGCCAGACTGTCCGTGTTCAGGGCCGGGTGCCCAGGTCCGGTGGCGTGGTGGCGAGCAGGCGGGGGTCGGGTTCACCCGCCATGGACAGCAGGCCGCGGACGGCTCTGACCGCCGTCGGCCAGTGTCGGGGGTTGCGCAGGTCGAGGCCGCCGAGCAGTTGTTTGAGCATGGTCAGGGTGTCGAAGTAGATCCGCTCGCAGACCAGGTTCTCCTGCTCGTCGAAGAGGAAGTACGCCGTCATCCGCACCCGGAACGTCTGCCCCGTCGGCGGAATCTTCCCCAGCGGTCCCAGGTGGGTGCCCATGAGCCAGAACTCGACGATGACCGCGTCGTGGCTGTGCCGCAGCGCGATGATCTCGTGATGCTGGTCGGGGAACGCGACACGCGTGTCGTGGTAGTAGCCGCGCACCGCGGAGTCTCCGTCGTGGACGGTCAGGGTGGCGACGAGCTCATAGTGCGGGTGCGGGAACGTTGCCAGCACGTCGTCCCACCGCTGGACCACCTCGTCGTGGAAGTGGTCGAGAACGAGCTTCTGCCGCGTCCTCAGGATCTCGGTGGCGGGGATGTCGAACTGCTTCACGGGTGCTCCCTGTGGCAGGCGTGAGGGTGGCGTACTTCCTGGTCGGCGTGGGTCACCGGCCGTGCGTGATCGCGCCGTGGCCCACCCTCGCGGAGGCAGCGCCAGGTCTCGCCAGGTGCGACCACGACGACGAGTTCGAGTTCGCCCTGGCCATGATCGGCGAGGTGGTGACCCGGCGGGCCGGAGAGCGCTGATATTGGCGAGCGTACGTGCCCCGGCTCACCTATCCTCGCCCGGTGCTGATCAGACGTGAGACCCCCGCCGACACCGACGCGATCCGGGCGGTGCACCTCGCCGCCTTCGCCGACCCGGCCAAGCCGGACGCCGTACCCGTCGAAGCCGGGCTGGTGGACGCGCTGCGCGCGGACGACGGCTGGCTGCCCGCTTTCTCCCTCGTGGCGGTCGACGGCGGGCAGGTCGTGGGGCACGTGGTGGCCACCCGGGCCCGGGTGGCCGGCGAACCCGTCGCGCTGGGGCTGGGCCCGCTCGGCGTACTGCCGGACCGGCAGCGGCGCGGCGTCGGCTGCGCGCTGATGCACGCGGTGCTCGGCGCGGCCGACGCGCGCGACGAGCCCCTCGTGGTGCTGCTCGGGCACCCCGACTACTACCCGCGCTTCGGGTTCCGCCCGGCCGTCGACCTCGGCGTCACCCCACCGCAGCCGTGGGGGCCGCAGTACTTCATGGCACGCCCGCTGACCGCCTGGCAGCCGTCGATCCGGGGCGGGTTCACCTACGCCCGCCCGTTCGACGAGTTGTAGGCGGTCCACCTGCGGCCTTCCCCACCTGTCGATCGTCCGGCATCAGTGGCGGATGGGAAAGGTGTCACGTTCCAGGCGTCGGCCACCCGTCGGCGGGGTGAGCGGAAGGTTCGCGCCGATCCGCCGGGAATCCGTACGCCGGTCCGTTTGGCGCCCGACGATCGCGGAAAGAGTGGCGGGCATGAAGTGGGCCAGCCGAGTCGTACCCGCCGCCGTCGCCGCCGTCGCCGCCCTCGCCGCGCGGGACCTGATCCAACGCGACCACGCGCTGCTGCGCACCTTCCCGGTCCTCGGCCGGGCCCGGTACCTGCTGGAGTCCATCGGGCCGGAGCTGCGCCAGTACATCGTCGCGGGCAACAACGAGGAGCGGCCGTTCACCCGCGACCAGCGCCGCTGGGTGTACGCCTCGGCGAAGCAGCAGAACAACTACTTCGGCTTCGGCACCGACAACGACATCGAGTTCACCCCCGGCTATCCGATCATCAAACACCGCACCTTCGGCCCGGCCGTGCCGCCGTCGGCACCCGGCGCGGGACACGACGTGCGACTGCCGGGCGCGAAGGTGCTCGGCGCCGCCCGGGGCCGCGCCCGCGCGTTCCGTCCCGAATCGGTGGTGAACATCTCCGGGATGAGCTACGGGTCGCTCTCCGGCAACGCCGTCGAGGCGCTCAACCGGGGCGCCGCGCTGGCGGGCTGCCTGCAGAACACCGGCGAGGGCGGGCTGTCCCCGTACCACCGCAAGGGCGGTGACCTGGTCTTCCAGATCGGCACCGCGTACTTCGGCTGCCGGGACGAGCACGGCCGGTTCAGCCTGGACCGGCTCCGGGACCTGGTCGCCGGCGCGCCGGTGCGGGCGCTGGAGATCAAGCTCAGCCAGGGCGCGAAACCCAGCCTCGGCGGCCTGCTCCCGGCCGCCAAGGTGTCCGCGGAGATCGCGGCGACCCGGGGCATCCCGCAGGGGCGGGACTGCGTCAGCCCGTCCCGGCACGCCGAGTTCTCCGACTGCGACAGCCTGCTCGACTGGGTGGAACTGCTCGCCGCCGAGACCGGCCTGCCGGTCGGCATCAAGTCCGCCGTGGGCGACCTGGGCTTCTGGGAGGAGCTGACCACCCTGATGCGGGACACCGGGCGTGGGGTCGACTTCGTCACCGTCGACGGCGGCGAGGGCGGCACCGGCGCCGCCCCGCTGATCTTCACCGACTCCGTGTCGCTACCGTTCCAGCAGGGCTTCGCCCGGGTCTACAGGATCTTCGCCGAGCGTGACCTGCACGAGCAGGTGGTGTTCGTCGGGTCCGGCAAGCTCGGCCTGCCGGACAACGCGGTGGTGGCGTTCGCGCTCGGCTGCGACATGGTCAACGTCGGCCGGGAGGCGATGCTGGCAATCGGTTGCATCCAGGCGCAGAAGTGCCACACCGACACCTGCCCCACCGGCGTCGCCACGCAGAACCCGTGGCTCGTCCGGGGCGTGGACCCCGCCTCGAAGTCGGTGCGCGCGGCCAACTACGTCCGGACGCTGCGCCGGGACCTGGTCAAGGTCGCCGAGGCGTGCGGCGTCGAGCACCCGGGGCTGATCGACGCGGACGCGATCGAGATCCTCGGCGGCCGTACCACCTCCCGCCCGCTGCACGAGGTGTACGGCTACCGCCCGGGTGGGGGCTGCCGTCCGCCGCCGACCGGGCGGAGATCGCCCGGCTGATGACGGCGGAGGCCCCGCGGGGCGGCACCGCACCACCCTCGCCGACCGCGATGTCCTGACCCTCCGTCGGGCTACCATCGCCGGGATGTCCACCACCCCTCGGCGGATCCGGATCCTGCTGCTCGCCGCAGCCGCCCTCTTCCTGGCCGTCGCCCTCGTCGTCCGCGCACTGGCTGACGGCGGACTCGAACAGCACTCCGGCACCGCGCTGTACGCGGCCATGGTCTGGGCCGGCACGCTGTTCCTCTGGCCGCGCCTCTCACCGCCGGTGGCGGGCGCGGGCGCGATCGCCTTCTGCTGGGCGGTCGAGGCGGCACAGCTGACCGGGATACCGGCGGCGCTGTCGGCGCGCAGCCTGCTGGCCCGGCTCGTGCTCGGGGTGCAGTTCGATCCCGTCGATCTCGCCTGGTACCCCGTCGGGGTGCTGCCGCTGGTGGCGGCGCACCGGATCGCCCTCGTCCGCGCGCGGCGTCGGCTGCCATCGGCGTGACTCCGATCGGCACCGATATGGCGGCTCCTGGCCGCCTTCCCCGCGGGTCGGCTCGGCGGCGCCTACGTACCGGCGATCAGCGCGGCAGGACGGCGGAGCCCTTGCGGTAGTTGCGGCCGTTGTCCTCCCCCGGCAGAAGACGGAGCTTGGCGCGCACGTCATCGGCGTCGGAGTGCCCAAGGTCGACAAGGATGTCCAGTGCCGCCCGCCAGGCCTCGCGGGCGGCGGTGGCCGCACCACCGGCCTGCCGGGTGTCGCCCAGGTGGACGAGCACCTCGGCCTCGTGGTGCCGATCGCCGGCCTCTCTCAGCAGATCGACGGCTGCCTGGTAGCACTCCGCGGCCTGCGGGTAGTGCCCGAGGTGGTGGTGGGCGTAGCCGAGGCTGTCCAGGGTGGCCGCCTGGCTGTACCGGTCGTCGAGTTCGCGAAGCAGCGTGAGGGCCTTCCCGCAATAGCTGAGGGTGCCATGGCAGTCGCCGAGCAGCCCCCGGTACCAGCCGACGGCGTTGAGGGTGTCCGCCTGCCCCGCCCGGTGGTCGGCCGCCCGGAACAGTTCCAGGGCGCGTTCGGAGTTGCGCAGCGCGTCGCGGAGCTTCCCCGCTCCCTCGGCGGCCCAGCTCAGCCCTCGATAGGTGTGGGCCTGGCCCACCGCATCGCCGGAATCCGCGTATGTCTTGAGGGCGCTCCGGAGGTGGCGATCCGCCCGGTCGTAGTCACCGAGTCGGGTGAACGCCCGACCCAGGTTGCGGTGCGCGTACGCCTCCTGCCTGGATCCGTCGGCCAGGCGACGCGCGGCTTTCTGGGCGGCGCGCTGAGTCGCGAGCAGGTCGTGCCAGTGCCCCTGGCGGTCGAGGAATGTCGCGAGAGCCCACGCCAACGACCAGGTGTGCGTGTGTTCGCCGGCCGCCACAGCTTGTCGGACGGCGGCGAGTATCGCGGGTCGCTCCGCCTCGAACCAGGCGAGTGCCCGGGCGGCGTCGGCAGGAACGTCGGCCGTCACCCCGGCTCGGCACGGATCGAGGGCGATGGCGTCCCGGTGCGGATCCAACGCCAGGTCCATGGCGTGGGCGGTGTGGAGGTAGTGGTCGAGCATCCGGAGGATCGCCGCGCTCTGCTCGGTGCCCGAATCCTGTGCGGAGGCCTGTTCGGACGCGTAGACGCGCAGCAGGTCGTGCAGGGTGTACCGGCCCGGGGAGTGCTCGGCGACCATGTGCGCACGGGTCAGGTCGGCCAGCAGGGCTCGCGCCTGCTGCACCGGGATGCCGGCGAGGCTGGCTGCGGCGGACACGGTGACGTCCGGGCCGGGGTGCACCCCGAGCAGCCGGAAGAGCCGGGCCGCTGGCGACCGGAGCGCCTGGTACGACCAGGAGAAGACCGCCCGGACACGGCTCGCCGGATCCCCCGTGTCGAGGAAGTCCAGCCGTTGATCGGCCTGGTCGAGTTCATCGGCGATGGCCCCGAGCGGAAAGCCGGTCTCGTGAGCGCGGGCCGCGGCGATGGCCAGGGCGAGTGGCAACCGCGCGCAGGCGTCGATGATCCGCCCGACGGCTTCGGGCTCCGCCGCGATCCGGTCCGACCCGAGTCGTCGGGTGAGCAGCCGGCTGGCGTCCGGTGTGGACAACAGGTCGACGGTCAGTGGATGGGCGCCTTCGGCGGCGACCAGGCCGGTGAGCCGTCTGCGGCTGGTGACCACGACCATGGCGGTGGAGGTGCCGGGCAACAGGGGGCGCACGTGGTCGGCGTCGCGGGCATTGTCCAGCACGACCAGGACGCGTTTCTGCGCCAGCAGAGTGCGGTACAGGGCGGCCTGCGCATCGGGGTCCAGCGGAATCCGTTCGGGCGGCACACAGAGGGCGTCGAGGAAACCACGCACCGCCTCGGCGGAGTCCAACAGCCCGCCCGGGGCGAATCCCCGCAGATTCACGAAGAGCTGGCCATCGGGGAACCGGTCCGCGACCCGGTGGGCCCACCGCACCGCGAGCGCGGTCTTGCCGACCCCCGCGGTGCCCGATATCGCGGCGATGACACCGGAGGTCACCTGCTGCTCGGCCGTGTCCAGGATCCGGTCGAGCTGTGTGATGGCGTCGCCCCGGCCGCTGAAGCCGCGTACGTCGGCCGGCAGTTGGGCGGGCACCGTTCGTTCCCGCGGTGCGGCCGCGGGCGCCGCCTGGTCGAGGTCGCCGTGCAGGACCGCCTGGTACAACCGCTGCAACTCCGGGCCGGGGTCGACCCCGAACTGTTCGGCCAGCCGCTGCCGGAGCGTCGCGTAGCAGTCGAACACCTCGGACAGCCGACCGGTCTTCGCCAGCGCCTGCATCAGCACCGCCACCAGCGGCTCGGCGGCCGGATAGTCGTCCAGCAGGGCGCGTACCCGGCTGATTATCCGGGCGTGGTGGTCCAGCCTGAGCGCGGTCCGGGCCCACTCCACCGCCGCGTCCAGTCGTTCCAGGCCCCAGCCGTCCCGCATCCGCGCCGGCCACTCGCCGGAGATGTCCGCCAGGGCCGGGCCCCGCCACATGTCCAGGGCGGCGCGCAGCAGACCGACCCGCTCGCCGTCGGGGTGCCGCCGGGCCTCGCTGACGAGGGACCGGAATCGCAGTAGGTCCACCTGTCGCGGGTCGGCCTGTAACACGTAGCCGTTGCCGCGGTGTACCAGGCTCACCGGTGGCCGCTGCCCGTCGACGGCGTGGGCCTCGTCGAGCAGGCGGCGAATCAGGGTGACGTGGGCGTGGATCGCCGCGCGTGGCTGTGCGGGTGGCCGGTCGCCCCAGATCCTCTCGATCAAGGTCTCGGTCAACACCGGGCGGCCGGCGTCGACCGCCAGGGCAGCGAGGGCGACGCGCCGCTGCGGTGGCCCGGGGTCCAGCCCGCGCGTGCCGGCCCAGACCTCCACCGGCCCGAGCAGTCGAATGTCCATCAAAGCCCCCGTCCGACCACACCGCGCATCCACTACGCCCTGTGACGCCCCAGCCCGCGCCAAGAACGCACCAAGCGCGACACCCAGGACTGAACCACATCATCAAGTGGACAGCAGCCGGCACCGCCGGTGCGAGTCCGAAAGGGAGTCATCAATGCGACAAGAGGCCCACAACCCGGTACGACGGGTCGCGCGAGTCGGTTCCTCGCTCGCCGCGCTCACGGCGGCCGCCGTGATCGGCAGCATGCTCACGGCCGCGCCCGCCAGCGCGGACCCCTGCCCCGGTGGCGCGCTGTGCGCGTACACCCAGTACGACTGGGGCGGCGCGCCCGGCACGGTCTACGGCGACAACACCAACCTGCTGCAGTACACGAAGTTCGCCAACGCCGCGTCGCTCTACAACAACGGTAATTCGTGCAACGTCACCGTCTACTACAACACCGGATACCGGGCGCCGGCCTACAACCTGAACCGGGGCACCGGCTGGAAGCGCCTGGGCAGCAACCTGTATCACCACGTCGGCTCCAACCGGTGGTGCCTCTACTGAGAGGCGTCCGATGAATCCGCAGAGGTGGGCGCAGGTGGTCCTGCTTCCCGTCCTGCTGGGGGTGGTCGGGTGCGCTGCCGCACCCGGCCGCACCGCCACGGTCGACCTTCCCCAGCCACTGGACGGTGTCACCTACTTCACCAGCGCCGAAAGCTCGGCCCTGCACGACGCGTACGAGGAGCTCGTCACGCGATGCATGAGGGACAGGGGGTTCGCGTACCGGCCGACCCCGCTCTCCTCGGCGACGCGTCTGCGCGACATCAATCCGTACGGGCTGCTCAGCAGGGAAGAGGCCAGGATCGACGGGTACCGGATCACCAGCTCCCTCGCAGGGGACGCGCAGGCCCGGCCGCGACCAGCTCAGGCGCCGACGTCGACGCCGGGCTGGGACGAGGCGCTTCTCGGCACCGAAGCCCACCGCGTGACCGTGCAACTTCCGGAAGACCACGAGATGTACTACAACAGCGACGGATGCACCTACCAGGCCACCGCCGCGCTGTACGGCGACGACTGGCAACGGTTGTACGACACCTTCCAGGTGCTGGCCAACCGGGTGGTCGAGACGGTGAGCCAGGATGCGGAGTTCCGCGGCGCCCAGTCCGTCTGGTCGGCATGCATGGAACGAGCAGGGCAACCGGCCCGGACGTTCGACGAGGCGCGCGGTCGCATCGAGGGCGCCTTCACCAGGGCGGCCGAGAACCGCTCCGACCTGATGCCGGTCGTCAGACAGGAGCTTGCCACGGCCGCCGCCGACGCCGACTGTCAGGACGAGGTCGGCATGACCGCCGCCGTCCGCGCGGCCCAGGGGCGTGCGCAGGCCGCGGTCCTGGACACGTCCAGACGGGGGCAGCTCGACCAACTCCGACGCCTGCGGGCGGAGGTGCTTCGACGGGTCACGGCGTCACCCGGAGCAACCCCGCGGTGATCTCGGCGGAAGGAACCGGACCGGCCGGGGCGGCCTCGACGGGCGGGTGGTCGCCCGTCGAGGCCGCCTCGGCGGCACGACGGGGATGAACGCCCGGCGGCCGCCGGTCCCGCAGGGGAGTTCGCCTACGGCTGCCCGCTCGACGAACCGTAGCCCTTACCGGCGCTGTTCGGGCAGGTCAGTGCCGCTACGCCAGACTTCCGTGCGAACATATGTTCGTGTCGCGCGAAGCCCACATCCTGCACGCCGACCTGGACGCGTTCTACGCGTCGGTCGAGCAGCGCGACGACCCGCGCCTGCGGGGCCGGCCGGTGATCGTCGGTGGCGGTGTGGTCCTCGCGTGCAGCTACGAGGCGAAGGCCCGGGGCGTACGCAGCGCGATGGGCGGCCGGCAGGCCCGCCGGCTCTGCCCGGAGGCGCTCGTCGTGCCGCCGAGGATGGCGGCCTACACGGCGGCCAGCCGGGCGGTGTTCGAGATCTTCCGGCAGGCCACCCCGGTCGTCGAGGGTCTCTCCATCGACGAGGCCTTTCTCGACGTCGGTGGCCTGTGGCGCCTGGTCGGGCCGCCCGCCGACATCGCCGCCCGGCTGCGCCGGGAGGTGCGCACGCGGGTCGGCCTGCCGATCACCGTGGGTGTGGCCCGGACGAAGTTCCTCGCCAAGGTGGCCAGCGGCGTCGCCAAGCCCGACGGTCTGCTGGTCGTGCCGCCCGACGGGGAGTTGGCGTTCCTGCATCCGCTGCCGGTGGAGCGGCTGTGGGGCGTCGGTCCGGTGACCTCGGCGAAGCTGCGTGAGCGGGGCGTGCGTACCGTCGGGCAGGTCGCCCGGCTCGGCGAGGCGACCCTGGTCTCGCTGCTCGGCGCGGGCGCCGGCCGGCACCTGCACGCCCTGGCGCACAACCGCGACCCCCGGCCGGTGCAGGTCGGCCGCCGGCGCTCCTCGATGGGCGCGCAGCACGCCCTAGGCGCCGGGCCGCACTCCCCCGCCGAGTTGGCGGCGATCCTCGGCGGCCTGGTCGACCGGGTGACCCGGCGGATGCGGGCGGCGTCGCGGGCGGGCCGGACGGTGACGCTGCGCCTGCGCTTCGGCGACTACACCCGCGCGACCCGTTCCCGCACCGTGGCCAAGGCGACCGCGGACACGGTCCCGCTGCTCGGCGCGGCCCGGGCGCTGCTGCGCGCGGCCCTGCCGGAGATCGAGCGGCGCGGGGTGACCCTCATCGGCGTGTCCGTCGGCAACCTGGACGACTCGCCCGTGCAGCCGCCGCTGCCGTTCGACCGCGACCCGGGGGCCGACCTGGACGCGGCGGTGGACGCGGTGCGCGACCGGTTCGGCTCGGCGGCGCTCACCCGGGCGGTGCTGCTCGGCCGTGCCCCCGGCCTGGAGATGCCGCTGCTGCCGGACTGAACGCCTTGCCGTCACCCGGCTCCCGGCGCAGCCGGGTCAGGACGGGGGCGGCGCCGGCAGGATGCTCTCCTCGTGGTCCAGTTCGCGCTCCAGGGTGCGCATGTCGGCGTCGGCGAGGCGACCGGCGTCCCGCCAGGCGAGCAGCTCGTCCCGCTGGGCGGCGATCATCTCCCGGCGGGCCCGCAGGGCGGCACGGTACCGGTCGTCCACCGGCAGCACCTGGTCCTCGACGTGGGAGAGCAGCGCCACCCGTTCGGTGTAGCGCCGGTGGCGGCCCTCGGCCGCCCGACGCAGCGGGTCGGCGACCTCGCGTACGCCCGGATCGGCCTCGGCGAGGGCGGTCAGCCGGTCGAGGGCGGCCTGCACCGCCGCGGCACGGGCCTGGTTGCGGGTGAGCGCCCGGCTGACGTCGGTGCCCGGCAGCCGCAGCCGGCGCAGCAGCGGGGCGAAGGTCAGCCCCTGGCCGACCAGGGTGACCAGCACCACCAGGTACGCGCAGAACAGCAGCAGGTCCCGGGCGGGCGTGCTCGCGGGCAGCGTGAAGGCCGCCGCGAGGGTGATGACACCCCGGGTGCCCGCCCAGCTCAGCGCAAGCAGTTCCCGGCCGGACAGCGGCGGGTTGTCCGGCCGGGGATCCCCGCCCAGGCGGGCGTGCATCCGGGCGGGCAGATGCGCGACGGCCAGCAGCCACAGCGGACGTACCAGCAGCACGGTGCCGACGGTGACGGCCCCCGCCGCGACGACGGTGCCGAGGTCGTAGGCGGCCAGCCCGCGGACGACGGCGGGCAGCTGCTGGCCGATGAGCAGGAACACGTAGCCCTCAAGGAGGTACTCCACCAGGTGCCAGACCGAACGGGTCTGCAACCGCGCGCCGCTGGACTGCAGGGACGCGCTGCGGTGGCCCAACCAGAGGCCGGCCACCACGACCGCCAGGACGCCGGAGACGTGCAGGCTCTCGGCCGCCGCGTAGGCGGCGAACGGGGTGCCCAGGGACAGGGCGTTGTCGGTCAGCGGATCGGAGGACATCTTCCGCAGGCGCGCGATGACCCACGCCACGGCCAGGCCGATGCCCAGCCCACCGGCGGCGACGAACACGAAGTCGCCCACCGCGTGCCCGACGGAGAACCGGCCGCCGACCGCCGTCGCCACGGCGACCTGCAGGATCGTCAGGGCCGTCGCGTCGTTCAGCAGCCCCTCCCCCTCGACCAGCGTGGTCAGCCGGGGCGACATGCCGGCCCGCCGGCCGATCGACAGCGCCGCCACCGGGTCCGGCGGGGAGACCGCCGCGCCCACCGCGATGGCGAAGCTCAGCGGGACGGCAGCCACCACCGCGTGCAGCCCGTAACCCACGGCCAGCGCCGTGACCAGGACGAGCGCGACCGACAGGCCGACCACGGTCCGGGCGTTGCGGCGCAGCGCGGTCAGGCTGGACTGCAGGGCGGCGGCGTAGAGCAGTGGGGGGATGACCAGGTAGAGCACGACCTCGGGGTCGAGTTCCAGGTTCGGGCCGGGCAGGTAGCCGTAGCCGATCCCGGCGAGGACCAGCAGCACCGACGCCGGCAGGTTGGTGCGGCGGGCCAGCGCGTTGGCCAGGACGACCACGGCCAGGCCGCCGAGGGCCAGAGCCAGCAGCGCGCCCATCTCCGCTGGTCCCTCCCCTGTCGGCAGCAACCTCGAGCACCACCGTAGCCGATCATGCGCCGGTGCTGGTCGGGGCGCGCCTGCCGGGGCCCGGAGGACACACGCGGGGCGGGGCCGCACGCGGCGGGGGTGCGCCGGGAGGAGGGAACCCGACGCACCCCCGTTCGCGCTTCGGCCGTCAGCGTCTCGGCAGCGCGGCCGTCTCCTTGCGGTAGTTGCGGCCGTTGCCGTCGGGGCGGTAGTTGTTCTCGACGTTGCCCGCCGAGTCCACCGAGAACCAGTGGACCCGGGTGCCTGCCGGGACGGTCAGCGTCTCGCCGCCCTCCCGGATGCCGGCCGAGCCGTAGAGCTTCGACGCGTACGTCGGGGCGGCCCGGTCCAGGGTGTAGAAGACCGCCGCCGGTTCGCTCGTGGAGAAGGTCACGTCCACCATGCCCGGCGTCGCGCTGGGCGCGACCGTCAGCGTGCTGCGCGGGCGGGTCCTGTCCTCGGCGAAGTCGCGGGCCACCCGCATCAGCTCGACCAGGCCGTTGGCGAACTCCATCGTCTCGTCGTGCGCCTCGTCCCACTCGGGTTGGAAGGAGGTGCCGACCTCGAAGTTCCAGGCGTAGATGCCGTACTTGTACCAGAGCATGTCGCCGGAGTTGCCGGCCGCCGAGTAGAGCACGTCGGAGATCGGCCCGGTGCGCGCCGGGGTGACCGCCATGTTGCGGTGCCGCTTGATGGCGGCCAGGATCCGCGACGACGCGCCCCAGAAGGCCGACTCCTCGGCGAGCGTCGGGCGGGGCGCGGAGACCCGGTCGGGCAGCGCGTACGCCCCAGGCGACCACATGAAGTAGTTGCCCGAGGAGTGCAGGTTCATCGAGAACCGGATGTTCGGGCGGGCGGCCAGCCAGTCGAGGTTGCGGTTCTCCGGCTCGGACAGCTCGCTCGGCCCGGCGTACGTGCCGCTGGTGCAGCTCGTCGACGCGCCCGAGTAGCCGTCGAAGAGGCTGTACTCCGTGTAGTTGCGGTTGTTGTCCACGCCCCAGGAGTTGCGGGCCAGGAAGTCGGCCGGCCCGACCGACGGGTCGCAGTGGTTGGTCATGTTCTTGCGCTGCGAGTTGAAGTCGTAGAAGGAGTAGTGACCGCCGTCGGGGTTGATCGACGGGGCGATCCAGATGTCGAGGTTGTCCAGCAGTTGCCGGGTCCGGCCGTCGTGGGCGTAGTTGCGCAGCAGCCGCTCGGCGGTCTCGACCGTGACCAGCGGCGGCACCCATTCACGAGCATGTTCCTGGGCGTACGCGAGCACGCCGAGCTTCGAGCCGTCGCGGTGCTTGCCGATCCGGATGGCGTACACCGGATGCGGGTCGCGGGAGACGCTCGCGGGGGCGCTCAGGCCGTCGCTGAGCGGGGTCCGCGCGGCCGGCGCGACCACGCCGGTGCCCGGGCTGCCCCGATAGGTGTACGCCCGCAGCAGCGCCCCGGCCCCGGCGTTAAGCGCGGCGACGACCTGGGCGGCGGTGCTGGTCACCGCCCCGGCGCCGCCGGTGCCGAGGGTGACCCGCACGGCGGAACCGGCGACGGTCACCGCCAGCGGGCTGTCCGCCGCGCCAGGGTCGGCGAGTTCCACGGAGACGTCGTTGCCGCCCTCGTGCCCCCAGGCCCGGGAGTCCACCGCGACCCGGCTGTCGGCGGCGGTGCCGAGCACCGCCTGGGCGTGCCGCCGGTAGCCGTTGGTCCGGTACGGCAGCTCGACGATCTCGGCCAGGCGCGGGAACTGGGCCGCGAGCTGGTGGATCCGCGCGTACAGCTCGGTGGGCGTCAGGTAGCTGGTGACGAAGTCCTTCTGGTAGCCCGGGCCCTCCGGGCCGTCGCCCGGGGTCGGCAGCCACTCCTGGACCTCGGCCACGGCGACGTCGCCGGTCGGGCTGGTGATCCGGATCCGGTCGGGCCGGCTGGTCACCGTCGCGGCGCCCCGGTGGTAGAGGTAGACGCCGGCGTCGACGAAGCGGGAGATGGTCTGCGTGCCGCCGGAGCCGAACTCGGTGCCGGGGCCGCTGTCCCGCTCGACGGTGAGCGCGTCGGCGGCGCTCTGTCCCTGCGCCCACTTCGCCTCGACCGAGAGGACCTGGCTCGTTCCGGACGTGTAGTAGTCCGCCCGGATGATCTTGACATCGGAGACGGCGGACGCGGTCGGGCCGGCCGTGGTGGCGGCGAACTCCCGGTTGCGCGCCACGTGCCCGGCGATGGTCGCCGCGCGCTCCGCGACCCGGGCGCGGGCGTCGGCGGGGCGGTGCAGCACCTCGCCCAGGGTGAAACCGGCCTTGGTCAACGCCGCGGCCTCGCTGGCGGTGACGACCGCGTGCGCCACCACGCCGTCCGCGGTGCGCTCGACGTGGTGGTCGAGGTCGACGCCGGTGGCGACGAGGGCGTCGAGCTGGGCGGTGCCGGTCAGCAGCACCTCCACGACGTTCGCCTCCTCGTCGGCGACCCGCACCAGCTCCATGGGAGGCTCGGCGGCGGGTACGACGGCCGAGGCCGGGTTGACCAGCAGCACCACGGCGGTGGCGGCGGCCAGCGCGGCCGGGACGGGAAGGCGGCGTCGCCACCGGGTACCTAGGGGATCACGCATGGGTCGACCCTTCTGGTGTGGGCGGCGGACCGACGCCGCCGGATCGCGGAAGCGCCCTCCGGCTGGTGGACGATCGGCTGTTCCGGTCGGGTCCGTGAGCTGGGGTCATCCTCAGCGCGCACAAAGTCATCTGTCAATCCCCGTCGATGCCTGGCCCCGGCACGCCTGTCGATCGGTCGGTGGTGCGCGGTGGCGGGCGTCGGCGTTCCGGCCGCATACTCACGCAGGCAAGGTGGGCGGATCGCGGGAAGAAGGCGGCAGACATGACGGGGCGGCGCCGGATGACGATCCCGATCACCGCGCTCGTCCTGGTCCTGTGCGTCCCGGTGGCGTCCTGGTGGCTCATCGGCGACCTCACCGGCGACGAGGCCCGCCGACTCGCGGCCGAGGGCGTCGACTTGGACTACGCGGTCCGGCCGGTGAGCCTCGGCGCCGCCGGGGACCGCATCGTCGGCGCGCTGGCGTGCGTCGGCGCCGTCGCCGCGTTCGCGGTGCTGCTCCGGGCCATGGCACGCCGCCGTCTCGATCGCCGGTGGTGGCGGGTGCTGCTGCCGCTCGTCGCGGCCGGCGTCCTCGTCGGTTTCGCCTGGCGGGTGCTGACCGCCGGCGGGATCGGCGCCAACATCGGAGCGGGCCTGATGCTCATGGCGGGTGGGCCGGCCCTGGCGATCCTGCTGACGGTTGCTGCCGTCGCCGCGCTGCGGCTGCGCGGGAACCGGGCGCCGCGACGCCCGTACGGCTCCGGGTGAACGACCCGACCGAGGAGGTGAGCCCCGTGAACGCAGTTCGCACGTGGTGCTCCCTTCCGGGCGGGCGGGCGGGCGGGCGGCTGACGCTAACGCCGCCGGGAGCGCCCATCAGGATGGCACTCCTGAAAGGCACCAGACCATGCATTCTGTGCGTTTCACCGCCGAGACCTCGTCCGGCGGTGTCGTCGAACGGGACTTCCTCGTGTGCGAGATCCCGGGTGCGCTCTGGGCACCCGCATCCGGCGCCGACCATGCCCCGATCGTGCTCTCGGGGCATAACGGCGGCATGCACAAGAAGGCGTCGGGGCTCCTGGCCAGCGCCCTGCGCGCCGTGACCACCTGGGGGTTCAACGTCGCCGCGATCGACGCCCCACGACACGGCGACCGTCCGCGTACGGACTTTCAGGAGCGGGCCCGTACGGAGATCCGGGAAGCCGTGGTGTCGGGTGACACCTCGCGGTTCGCGGCGGCCAGCGTCCGCTTCACGGCCTCGCTCGCGGAACAGTCCGTGTCGGAATGGCAGGCGACGCTGGACGCGGAGAAGACGTTGCACGCAAGGCCGGGCGACCACCACAGCGCTCGGTGGGTCGGGGTGGACGACACGTTCCTGTCCCGTCACCTGGGCCGGGCCTAACCCGACCGACGCCGGTGCCCGACGCCAAGCTGAGCATCGGCGACATTGGCGGATTTGATTCCGCCAGACAAGCACGCGACTGACAAGCGAGGGATCGAGCAGCGGACAACCGCGCTCGCCGCCCGACCCCTCGCGATATGCCTGACCAACGCTGACCGGCCACACCTTGCCCCTCTACGAAGCCTGGACGCTGGTTGGGCCCGGTCTGGCTCCCGAACCGCCCCCACGCAGACCAGGGAGGCCGCTCTATTGCGGTGTTGGATGCCCCGATGTCGGTCGGCAGCGGAGGTTAGCGAATCGGTCTGACGCGATGGCGACGCAGCCCCTGAACCAATCGGCACAGAAGGCACCGTCGGTGCACAACCGTGTACCGTCCGATGTGGCAGCCTGCCGAAAGAAGCCCGCAGGAATCTCATGTCATCTGGGAGCGCCGCTCATGCCTCGCCGGCCCATACCTGCTGATCCGTCGATTGGTGATCGCATTCGTGCCCGTCGGGAGTTGCGTGGCTGGAGTGTGCGGTATGCAGCCAGCCGGGCGGGCATCTCCCACACGTCGTGGTCGCGGATCGAGCGGGGTCAGCAGCGCACTGACCGGTACATGGTGGTGGATCTTGCAGCCGCTCTCGAGTGTTCGGTGGTTGACTTGACCGGGCAGGCGTACACCCCCGCTGATCGGCAGCTTGATGCCGCCCGCATTGATGCCGAACGGGTGTGGCGGATCATGATGGACACGCCGACGGCCCGGCGCTCCGACGCGGCGGCGACTGTCGAGCAGGTGCGTCGGGAGGCGGCGCTCGTGCGTGGCCTGTACGGGCGGTGCGACTACGCGGGTGCCTTGCGGCGGCTCGTGGACCTCGTGCCGGCGATGCACGGACTCGACGATCGACAGGCTGCGTTGACGGAGATGGTGCCCGTGTATGGCGTGGCGATGGGGTCGCTGCTGAACGTCAGTTACCCGGCACATGCCTGGCTCGCCGCGGAGCGCTGTGCTGAGGCGGCCGAGTTGCTTGACGACC
Source organism: Micromonospora sp. NPDC047074 (assembly GCF_040643815.1). Classification (NCBI taxonomy): domain Bacteria; kingdom Bacillati; phylum Actinomycetota; class Actinomycetes; order Micromonosporales; family Micromonosporaceae; genus Micromonospora; species Micromonospora sp. NPDC047074. The sequence goes on along the minus strand of NZ_JBEYVB010000018.1, from coordinate 26,858 downwards.
CGGTGGCAGCCGGGGTTGCGGCAGCCAACCGGGCGCGCGTGTCGGCCTACTCGGGTGCGTACGGTCCGGCGCGGGAGTTGTGCGAGGTGGCGGGGGCCGATCTTGCAGGTAGCGGGGCGGCCGGGGCGTTGGACGTGCTGGGGTTCCTGCACCTGGCGCGGGCCCATCACCTCGCCGGCCTACGCGATCAAATCGGTGCGGAGGAGCATCTCTCGGAGGCGGCTCGGATCGCGGCCCGCACCGGGGAGACCGACAGTTGGGATCTCGCCTGGGGGCCACGGAACGTCGCGCTGTGGCGTATGGCGTTCCTGCTCGACACGGGCCGTCCGGAGGCGGCATTGGAGACGGCGGCGGGCGTGGAGTTGACTGGTCTGCCGGCGGTGCGGCAGGTGTATTTCTGGCTCGACATGGGCCGTGCCGCAGAGGCGGTCGGACGCGATCGTGACGCTGTGCGGATGCTGCTCGCCGCGGAACGGGTCGGTCCACAGCATTCCCGATCCTCGGTGTCGGCTCGGGAGACGGCGCGCTCGTTGCTGCGCAAGGGGGCGACGTCGCCGGAGTTGCGAGGGCTTTGCGAGCGGATGAGCCTGACCACACAGTAGTGGTGCGTAAGCGTTCCAGCCTGCAGATGTGCGGTCCGTAGCGTCCTGATTACAGCGCGGCCGCACGTTCGTCCCTTCTCGATCTGCTGCGGTCGCACCGTTGAGCCGGCCCGACGGTGGGTGAGATCTCCCGACGACACCGTCGCGCCCTGTCGGACGAGGGGTCACACGTGGGCGGTACGGAACTCGATCGGGGCAACGGCCGGGGCGAGCAGGCGGAAGCGGCGGAGCGGGAGGCCGCAAAGCAGCGGATTCTCGCGCAGGCCGAGGCGGAACGAATACCAACGGAGGAGACGACCCGGGCGGTGCCGGATCGGCGGTGGCGTCGTGGGCGATGAACCGGTGCCACTCGGTCGGCGGGTGGCGTATCTGCGGGTGCGGCGGAGACTGTCGCAGCAGTCGTTCGCGGACAGACTTGGGAAGTCGAAGAGCTGGGTGGACAAGGTCGAGCGTGGGGTGCGCTCGTTGGAGCGGGTGTCGACCATCCGCGACATCGCCGCCGTGCTGCGGGTCGACGCCGCAACCCTGCTCGGAGGCGACGCCCAGCCCGCCGCCGGGATGTCCGTCCGTTGTGCGGGTGTCGCTCGAATTCGCGCGGCGTTGTCGACGTACGCGATGGCACACGGCCAGCCGGCGGCCCGTCGAGAGGCCATGCCGCCGGATCTGCTCGCCCGGGAGGTGGAACACGCGTGGACCACCTACCAGCATGCCCGCTACCCGCACCTGATCGAGTCGTTACCGACACTGTTGACCGAGGTCCAACGCGTACACGTCCACGACCCGGGAGCAGTGCGGATGCCCGTGGTGGAGGCGTACCGCGTCACGGCGGCGCTGCTGGTCAAGCTGAACGAAGCCAGCCTCGCCTGGCTGGCCGCCGACCGGGCGATGTTCGCCGCGACCGGTGACCGGACAGCGCTGGCGTGCGCGGCGGTGCAACTCGGCCAGGCGCTCAGGGCATCGGCACGGACGCGGGCGGTCATGCTCGCCGCCGCCCACGAGATCGCCCTGCCCGACCTCACGTCGGGCGAACCACAGAGATTGGCGCTGTGCGGCTCGCTGCTCGTGCAGGCCGCACTGATCGCAGCCAGATCCGGCAACGACCGTGCGGCTGACGATCTGTTGGACGAGGCTGCCGAGATGGCCGCCCGAGTCGGTGACGGACATGACCATCACCGCACCTCGTTCGGGCCGACCGCCGTCGAGTTGGCTCGGGTCGCCGCCGCGGTCGAGCTGGGCGACGGACCGGCGGCGGTCGCCCGGCATGAGAGGGCAGTCGGGCGGGACGGGTGGCGGTGCCTGCCGATCGAGCACCGCGCGGCGCATCTGGTCGACGCGGCTCGCGCGTACCTTCAGACCGGCGACGCCGCAAACGCCGCCCGGCTGCTGATGCAGGCCGACAGCACCGCACCCGCCGAAGTCCGGCACCGGCCGGCGGTACGAAAGGTGGTCGCCCAGGTCGCCCGCGAGCCGGACGCCCCCACGACGATCACCCAACTCGCCATCGGCCTCGGGCTGGTGTGAACATCACCATGCCGTTCCTGTCCCTGGCCCAGATCCGCAACCGCACCCGGCTGCGGCCGCCGCAGGACCGGCATGTCCTGCTTCCGACAGGCGGCGCCGCCCGCGCTGGCCGCACCACCGCCGCCATACGGTCAGGCGGGACGCAGGCGGGTGTGCCGGCCCTTGCGGCCCTCCTCGTACGCGGCCCGGGCGGCCCGCCCCTGCGCGGTGCTGGAGACCTCGGCGACGGGCACGTCCCACCACGCGCCGCCGTCCGGGCCGGCCTCGAACCGGTCGGTGAGCACGTGCAGCACGGTGGTGCGGGTCGACGCCTTCGCCGCGTCGAGCGCCGCGCGCAGCTCCCGGGTGGTCGACACCCGGATCACCTCCGCGCCGAGGCTGGCCGCGTTGGCGCCGAGGTCGATCGGCAGCGGCGCCCCGGCCCGGTCGGCGTAGGCGGTGCCGAGCCGGTGCGCGCCGACGCTCTCCGAGAGCCGGCCGATGGAGGCGAAGCCGGAGTTGTCGACCAGCACCACGACCAGCTTGACGCCCTCGGCGACGGCCGTGGCCAGCTCGCTCGGCAGCATCAGGTAGGACCCGTCGCCGACCAGCACGAACACCTCGCGGTCGGGCGCGGCCAGCCGGACGCCGATCCCGCCGGCGATCTCGTAGCCCATGCACGAGTAGCCGTACTCGACGTGGTAGCTCTTCGGGTCGGCACTGCGCCACAGCCGGTGCAGGTCGCCGGGCATCGACCCGGCCGCGCAGACCACCACGCCGCGCTCCCCGGCGGCGTCGTTGACCGCGCCGATGACGGCCGTCTGGGTGGGCCGCGCGTCGGGCTCGGCGTGCCGGGCGGCGTCCGCCACGGCCGCCCACCGCTCGCGCAGCCGCCCCACCGCCGCCCGGTGCCCCGGGTCGGCGGCCCAGCCGGCGCAGGCCGCGTCGAGGGCGGCGAGGCTCTCCCGGGCGTCGCCGACGACCTGCGCGCCGGAGAGCTTGGCGGCGTCGAATCCGGTGACGTTGAGATTGACGAAGCGCGCGGCGGCGTCGAACAGGGTGCCGGAGGCGGTGGTGAAGTCGCTGTAGCGGGTGCCTACCCCGATCACCACGTCCGCGCCGGCCGCGATCTCGTTGGCGGCGGTGGTGCCGGTGACGCCGACCGCGCCGAGGGCGAGCGGATGGTCGTACGGCATCGCGCCCGTGCCGGCCTGGGTCTCGGCGACCGGCACGCCGTGCTCCTCCGCGAACCGGCGCAGCGCCTCGGTGGCCCCGCTGTAGATCACGCCGCCGCCGGCCACCACCAGCGGCCGGCGGGCCGCCCGCACGATGCCGGCGGCCCGGGCCAGCGCCGCGTCGTCGGGCCGGGGGCGCGGCACGTGCCAGGTCCGCTCGGCGAACAGCTCGTCGGGCCAGTCGTACGCCTCGGCCTGCACGTCCTGCGGCAGGGCGAGGGTGACCGCGCCGGTCTCCGCCGGGTCGGTGAGCACCCGCATGGCCGCCAGCAGCGCCGCCGGCAACTGCTCGGGCCGGTTGATCCGGTCCCAGTAGCGGGAGACCGGCCGCAGGGCGTCGGTGACGCTGACGTCGTAGGAGCGCGGGTCCTCCAGCTCCTGCAGCACCGGGTTGGCCGGCCGGGTGGCGAAGATGTCGCCGGGCAGCAGCAGCACCGGCAGCCGGTTGACGGTGGCGCCGGCCGCGCCGGTGACCAGGTTCGTCGCGCCCGGGCCGATCGAGGTGGTGCAGGCCAGGGTGCTCAGCCGGTCGGTCATCCGGGCGTACGCCGCCGCCGTGTGCACCATGCCCTGCTCGGTGCGGCACAGGTGGTACGGCAGGTCCGCGCCCGTGCTGGCCAGCGCCTCGCCGATCCCGGCGACGTTGCCGTGGCCGAAGATGCCGAAGCAGGCGGGGACCAGCCGGCGGCGTATCCCGTCGCGCTCGGAGAACTGCCGGGCCAGGAACGTCACGGTCGCCTGGGCCACGGTGAGTCTGGGCATCACGCCTCCCGGGTGGTGGGGCCGGTCAACGGCAGTCGCGGGTCGACGGGCTGGTCGGTCCAGCCGGCGCGGATCCAACCGTGCCGGGGATCGTCCACACAGGCCATGCTCCGGGCGGCACCGGGGCCGGCCAGCACGTTGAGGTAGTAGAGGTCGTAGCCGGGCGCGGCCATCGACGGGCCGTGATAGCCGTACGGGACCAGCACCGTGTCGCCGGTACGCACCTCGGCCAGCACGTCGATCGGCCGGTCGACGGTGCCGTAGACCCGCTGGTAGCCCACCGGCCCCGCGCCGGGCGCCCCGCCGGCGACCTCGAAGTGGTAGATCTCCTCCAGTGCCGCCTCCACCCGGCCGTCGTGGTGCGTGCGGTCCTCCTCGTGCTTGTGCGGCGGGTACGACGACCAGTTCCCGCCGGGGGTGAGCACCTCCACGGCGACCAGCCGGTCGCAGTCGAAGGCCTCCGGCGCGCAGAAGTTGTTGAGCTGCCGGCTGGCCGGGCCGGCGCCGCGCAGCTCGACGGGCACGTCCCGGGCCGCGCCGTAGCGGGGCGGGAGCCGGCGGGTGGCCCGGGCCGACGGCAGGGCGAAGCGTCCCTCGCCCCGGATCGTCACGGTGGCGTCGCGGGGCAGGTAGGCGAAGTCGGTGACCGCGGCGAAGACCGACGGGCGCCCGGTCAGGGTGAACAGCACCCCGTCGCAGCGCACCGTGCCGGCGCCGGCCAGCGGCAGTACCAGCATCTCCTCGTCGCCGGTGGCGAAGCTGACCTCGCCGTCGGCGGGCAGGGTGAGCACCCGCAGGCCGGCGTACGTCCAGCCGGCCCGCTCGGGGGTGACCTCCAGCGCCCACGGCCCCCGGGCGGTGCCGCCCCACGGCAGGTGGGCGTCGGCCGTCCTCACGCGGCCTGCCCGGTCGGCAGCAGCGAGCCGGCGAGGTCCACGGCGGCGGCCACGTCGTCGTCGGGTGGGTAGAGCAGGGCCCGGCCGACGACCAGGCCGCGCACGCCGGGCAGTCGCAGGGCCCGCGCCCACCGCGCGTAGACCACGTCCGGGTCCTCCACCGGATCGCCGCCGAGCAGCAGCACCGGCAGGGTGGTCGCGGCCATCACCCGCTCCATCTCGTCGATCGCCGGCAACTTCAACCAGGTGTACGCGGAGGTGGCGCCGAGGGCCTGCCCGACGCTGACGCCCCGGATGATCGCCTCGGGGCGCAGGTCGACGGCGACCCGCCCGCCGCTGCGCGCCACCCACAGCGGCTCGACCATGGCCACGGTGCGGTGCGCGGCCAGCCCGGTGACGGCCTGGGCGCACGCCTGGAGGGTCGACACGCTGCCCGGGTCGGCCGGGTCGATGCGGCACAGCATCTTGCCGCCGTCGTAGCGCATCGCGGCGATGCTGTCGGCGTCGTACGCGGTGAACCGGTCGTCGAGTTCGAACGCGGCACCGGCGAGGCCGCCGCGGTTCATCGAGCCGATCGCCAGGCGGTTCTCCAGCGCGCCGAGCAGCAGCAGGTCCTCCAGGACGTCGGGGGTGCCGAGCACGCCGTCGACGCCGGGCCGGGACAGCGCCAGGCGCAGGCGGTCCAGCAGGTCGGCCCGCCCGGCCATGGCCATCGGCTTGTCGCGTACGCCCAGGGAGCCGCGGGCGGGGTGATCGGCGGCGATGATGAACAGCGGGCGCCCGGGCTCGGGCCAGGGCCGGCGGACGCGGCCGGCGGCGGCCTCGGCGATCGCCTGCGGCCGGTGGGCGCGGGTGCGGGTCAACGTCTCGTAGTCGGTGCTCACCGGTCTTCTCCTCCCGGTGCGGGGGTCGCGGGGACGGGGTCCGGCGGCACGTCCCGGGCCAGGGCCGCGGTCTCGGCGTAGTCGGGCATGGCGGCGGAGCAGGCCAGCCGGGAGGCGACGATGGCGCCGGCGGCGTTGGCGAAGCGCAGCGTCCGTTCCAGCGGCCAGTCGCGCAGCAGCCCCAGGCAGAGCGCGCCACCGAACGCGTCGCCCGCGCCGAGACCGTTGACCACCTCCACGGGCACCGGTGGCACCCGGACGCACTCCGTTGCGGTGCGGGCGAGCACCCCCTCGGGGCCGAGCTTCACCACCGCCAGCCCTGGACCCCGCTCCAGCAGGAGGTCGGCGGCCCGCTCCGGGTCGCGGGTGCCGACCGCGATCTCCACCTCGTCGAGGTTGCCGACGGCGACGGTGACCCCGGGCAGCGCCTCGGCCACCGCGGCCGTGGCGGCGCGTGCGTCGGGCCAGAACATCGGCCGGTGATCCAGGTCGAGCACGGTGTGCGCGCGGCCGGCCCGGGCGGCCAGCGCGGCGGCGTGCGCGTCCCGGCTGGGCTGCTGGCACAGGCCGGTCCCGGTGAGCCAGAAGATCCGGGCGGCGACGATCGCGGCCAGGTCCAGCTCCTCGGCACGGATCTGCAGGTCGGGCGCCGTGGGCGTGCGGTAGAACCAGAGCGGGAAGTGGTCCGGCGGGAAGATCTCGCAGAACGTCACCGGGGTGGGCAGGCCGTCGACGGGGTGGACGTGGCTGTCGTCCACACCGTATTCGCGCAGCGCCTTGTGCACGTAGCCGGCGAAGGCGTCGGTGCCGGTGCGGGTGATGACGCCGGAGCGCAGGCCCAGGCGGGCCGCCGCGACGGCGACGTTGGTCGGGCTGCCGCCGAGGAACCTGCCGAAGGTCTCGACGTCGGCCAGCGGGGTGGCGACCTGCAACGGGTAGATGTCCACCCCGATGCGGCCGATGGTGAGCACGTCGAGCATGCGGCGCCCTTCGTCCCGGCCGGCGTCGGCGTACCCGCCGACTCGGTCCTGCCCATGATTGGTAACAGTGCCCTGTGAGTTGTGTCAATGTGTTGTCATGACATCCTCGCTCTGCGCTCGGTGACGACTTCGGTACAGTGGCGCGCACCAGCACGCCCGATCCCGCGTCGCCGAAGCGAGGAGGTTTCCGTGACCGGCCCCGAGATCGCGGTCGACCGCAGCAGTCCCGTCCCGCTCTACTTCCAGGTCGCGGAGCAGTTCGCCGCGGCGATCGAACGCGGCGAGCTCACCCCCGGCGACCGCCTGGACAGCGAGCTGCAACTCGCCGACCGGCTGGGGTTGTCCCGCCCGACCGTGCGGCAGGCGATCCAGCACCTGGTCGACAAGGGACTGATCGTGCGTCGCCGGGGCGTGGGGACCCAGGTCGCGCGCGGCGAGGTCCGGCGGGCGGTCGAGCTGACCAGCCTGCACGACGACCTGCTGCGGGCCGGGCAGCGACCGTCCACATCGGTGCTGGAGCTGACCACCGTGCCGTGCCCCGCCGACGTGGCCGCCGCGCTCGGCGTGCCGGTTGGCAGCGAGGTGCAGCACCTGCGCCGGCTGCGGCTCTCCGACGGGGAGCCGCTGGCGGTGATGGAGAACTGGCTCCCGGCGGACCTGGTGCGCCTGAGCCTGGAGGCGTTGCAGGCCGGCGGTCTCTACGCGATCCTGCGCGCCGGCGGCCGCCGGATCCGGGGCGCGCACCAGCGGATCGGGGCGCGGGCCGCCACCAGCGCCGAGGCCCAGATGCTCGGCGAGCGACGGGGCGCGCCGCTGCTCACGATGACGCGCACCGCGTACGACGACGAGGGACGCCACGTCGAGCACGGCGCGCACATCTACCGGGCCAGCCGGTACTCGCTCGAGGTGACCGTCGCCGAACGATGACGGCGACGGCCACGATGAATGTTTCACGCCCATTTCACTGACAGGTATTTACGTCGTCAGGCTGTCATGACATTGTGGCCGCAAGCACCGCCGGCAGCGGACGTGCGGCCGGCGGGCGACCCCGCGAGTCTCTTCGAAGTCTCTCCTTGCGAAGGGAAACAGCCCATGTCAGCCAGACCGAGACACGCGGCGGGCGTGCTCGCCGCGCTCACCGCCGTCGCCCTCACCGCCACGGCCTGCGGCGGCTCGGACGAGCCCGCCGGCAAGGACGCCAAGAACATCACCCTCACCATCTCCGCCAACGCCATCGCCGGCGGCAAGAACGCCGCCGGGGCGGAGTGGATCGAGAAGTGGGTCATCCCCCGGTTCGTCGAGGCCCAGAAGGCCAAGGGCGTCACCGCCAAGGTGTCGTTCGTGCCCAGCGGCGTCGACGACGAGCAGTACAAGACCAAGCTCGCCCTCGACCTGCGGTCCAAGGGCGGCGCCGACGTCATCGCCGTGGACGGCATCTGGGTCGGCGAGTTCGTCCAGGCCGGATACCTCAAGCCGCTGTCGGACGTGGCCGGCGCCGAGGTGGACTCCTGGGAGGGCTGGTCGCAGATCCCCGAGACCGTGCAGGGCCTCGGGTCCTTCGAGGACAAGCGGTACGGCATCCCGCTCGGCACCGACGGCCGCGTCCTCTACTACAACAAGAAGCTCTTCGCGCAGGCCGGGCTGCCCGCCGAGTGGCAGCCGAAGAGCTGGCAGGAGATCCTCGACGCCGGCGCCAAGCTCAAGGCGCTGCCCGGGGTGACCCCGATCCAGCTCAACGCCGGCACGGCGATGGGCGAGGCGACGTCGATGCAGGGCGCGCTGCCGCTGCTGGCCGGTGCCGGTGGTGAGATCTTCGCCGACGGCAAGTGGGCCGGCGCCAGCCAGCCGGTGCGCGACACCCTCGACCTCTACGCCAAGATCTACGGTGGCGGGCTGGGCGACCCCAAGCTCCAGCAGGAGGCGAAGGGGCGCGACAAGTCGTTCCAGGAGTTCGCCGCCGGCAAGATCGGCATTCTCGCCGAGGGCGACTACTTCTGGCGCAGCGTCGTGCACCCCAAGGACGGCATCGCCAAGATGGCCGACCGGGACACCACCGTCGGGTACGCGCTGATCCCCGCCAAGCAGCCGGGCGCCGGCATCCGCGGGCAGGACTTCGTCAGCATGTCCGGCGGCGGCGTACGGGTGCTGAACCCCAACTCCAAGTACCCGTCCCAGGCGTTCGAGCTGCTGGCGTTCATGCACTCGGCGGAGGCGGTCAAGGCCGAACTCGCGGGCGCCGCCCGGATCACCGCCCGCACGGACGTCAACAAGGAGGTCCTCGCCGGCGACCCGATGCTCAACTTCGTCGCCGAGAAGGTGCTGCCGATCACCGCGTACCGGCCGCCGCTGGCGGTCTACCCGCAGGTCTCCGTGGCACTCCAGGAGGCCACCGCCGACGCGGCGTCGGGCAAGGGCGCGGACGCGGCGGCCACGGCGTACCAGAAGAAGGTCGAAGGGTTCGTCGGTGGTCCAGGCAACGTCATCTCCTGACGAGGTGGTCGAGGGGGCGCGCCCGGTCACGGGCGCCTCCCCGGCCCCCGACGCCGCCGGGCTCGGCCGGGCCCGGGCGGCCGGATTCCTCGTCCCCGCCATGGTGCTGATCCTGGTCTTCCTCGTGGTGCCGGCCGCCTGGACGCTCTACCTGGGCGTCACCAACTACCGGCTGACCGGCCTCGCCGCCGCCCACCCGGAGATCGTCGGCCTCGACAACTACACCCGGGCGCTGGGCGACGAACGGTTCCGCACCTCCCTCGTGCTGACCCTCCAGTTCGTCCTCGGCTCGGCGGTCATCGGCCAGGCCGGGCTGGGCTTCGCCATCGCCTTCGCGCTGCGCGACCGCCGTGGCCCGCTGCGCCGGCTGGTCGAGGGATTCGTGCTGCTGTCCTGGATCCTGCCCAGCTCGGTGGTCGCCTTCCTGTGGATCGCCCTGCTCGACCGCGACGGCGGCACGCTCAACGCGATGCTCGGCATCCCTGGGATGGCCTGGCTGCTCGACTACCCGATGCTGTCGATCATCATCTTCAACACCTGGCGGGGCACCGCGTTCTCGATGATGCTCTACGCCGCCGCGCTGGAGAACGTGCCCCGTTCGCACCTGGAGACCGCCCGGCTGGCCGGCGCGTCCACCTGGCAGCAGTTGCGCGACGTGGTCTTCCCCCGGATCCGGGGGCACGTGCTGACCAACCTGCTGCTGATCAGCCTGTGGACGTTCAACGACTTCGCGCCGTTCCTGATCACCGCCGGCGGCCCCGAGCAGCGCTCCGAGATCCTGCCGGTCTACGTCTACAAGGTGGCGCTCTCCGGCGGCGAACTGGGCTTCGGCGCCGCGATCTCGTTCATCATGCTGCTGATCAACCTGGTCATCGCGCTGGTCTACCTGCGCATGCTGGGCCGGCGGAAGGAGCCGGCGTGACCACCACCGCCGCGAGGCCCGCGCCCACCACCGACCCGGCCGGCGAGCGGCCCGCCGTCGCGGTACGCCACATGCTGGCCCGGATCGGCCGCTACACCTTCCTCTGCGCCGTCCTCGGGTTCTTCGCGCTGCCGCTGCTGTGGCTCGCGACGGCACCCTTCGACGACACCCCGACCATCGCCGCGTCGCTGCCGCAGTTCACCCTCGACAACTTCCGCGCCCTGCTGGACAACCCGTACGCGCTGAAGTCGCTGCTCAACTCCGTCTACCTGGCCGGCGGCACCGCGGCGCTGGTGGTCACGTTCGCGGCGCTGGCCGCGTACGCGCTGAGCCGGGTCCGGGTGCCAGGGCGCGACGCGCTGCTCTACGGGCTGCTGCTGCTGTCGTCGATCGTGACCGGCACGGCCACCATGGTGCCCCTGTTCGAGCTGGCCTTCCGGCTCAACCTGATCGACTCCCGGCTCGGCGTCATCCTGATCCTCAGCGGCGGCCTGCTGCCCGCGGCGATCTTCATCCTCAAGGACTTCATGGACTCCACCCCGACGTCCTACGAGGAGTCGGCGCGGGTCTTCGGCGCCAGCCCGTTGCAGATCATGTGGCACATCGTGGTGCCGGTGGTGCGCCCCGGCCTGGCCACCGTCGGCGTGTGGGCGGTCGCCAACGTCTGGGGCAACTTCCTGGTGCCGTTCCTGCTGCTGCGCGGCCCCGAGAAGGCGCCCGCCGCGGTGATCATGTACACCCTCTACACCGAGGGCGGGCAGGCCGACCTGCGGCTGCTCTCCACCTTCTCGCTGCTCTACTCGCTGCCGGTGGCGCTCATGTTCGTCTTCGTCAGCAGCCGGTACGGATTCCGCTTCCACGGAGGGATCAAGCGCTGATGTCCGCCATCACGATGCGCGAGCTGACCAAGGTCTACCCCGGCGGGGTGCGGGCCCTGGACGCCCTCGACCTGGAGATCGCCGACGGCGAGTTCTTCGCCCTGCTGGGCCCGTCCGGCTGCGGAAAGACCACCCTGCTGCGCACCATCGCCGGGCTGGAGGTCTCCTCCGGCGGCAGCGTACGCATCGGCGACCGCGACGTCACCAACCTGCCGCCGGGCAAGCGGGACGTGGCGATGGTCTTCCAGGACTACGCGCTCTTCCCGCACATGACCGTGCAGGAGAACATCGCCTACCCGCTGCGGATCAAGAAGGTGGACCGCCGCAGCCGGGCCGGGAAGGCCGCCGAGACCGCCGACGAGCTGGGCCTGTCGGCGCTGTTGGAGCGGCGCCCCGGGCAGCTCTCGGGCGGCCAGCAGCAGCGCGTGGCGCTCGCCCGGGCGATGGCCTGCCACCCGCAGGTGTTCCTGCTCGACGAGCCATTGTCCAACCTGGACGCCCGGCTGCGGCTGGAGGCGCGGACCTTCCTCAAGCGGCTGCAACGCGAACTCGGCGTCACCACCGTCTTCGTCACCCACGACCAGGCCGAGGCGCTGGCCCTCGCGGACCGGATCGCCGTGATGGAGGGCGGCCGGATCCGCCAGGTCGGCACGCCCACCGAGGTGTTCCGCCGCCCGGCCAACACCTTCGTCGCCGGGTTCATCGGCTCCACCCCGATGAACCTGGTCGCCGCCACGGTCCGGGGCGGGGAACTGGCCGTGGCGGGCGCGCGGCTGCCCCTGCCCGAGGGCACCGACGGCCAGGTCACGGACGGGGAGAGCCTCGTCTACGGCGTCCGCCCCGAATACCTCGACTACTCCCCCGCCCCGGTCGACGGCGCGCTGACCGGGCAGGTCGTCGTCGTGGAGAACCTGGGCAGCTTCTCGCTGGTCTCCCTGGACATGGCGCAGGCGACCGACCCGAGCGACGGTGACGACGCGACAGCCCCGAGATCCGGTGCGGACGCGACCGGCGGTGCCGGCGACGACCCGGCCGGGCCGGGGACCAGCCTCCAGGTCGTCGTGCCCGAGGGCGGCGAACCGGAGCCGGGCGAGACCGGCTGGGTGGTGCCCCGTCCGGGCCGGTCCCTGCTCTACCGCGACGGGAACCTGGTCACCGCCGCCGCGACCACCGCACCGGCCCCCCGCGCCGGCGCCGTCCTCGGGGGATGACGGTGGTCACGCACCGGGGCAGGTGGACGCTGCGGGACCGCGCCGACGACGTGCTGCGGGCCCTGCCGGTCACCGTCGCGCCCGGCACGGCCGCGCTCACCGTACGGCTCGACTACCCGCGGCAGGCCGGGGTGCTGGACCTCGGCTGCCTCGGGCCGGACGGCTTCCGGGGCTGGTCGGGCGGCGCCCGCGACAGCTACACCGTGGCCGCCGACTGGGCCACCCCCGGATACCTGCCGGGCGAGCTGGAACCCGGCGAGTGGCAGGTGCTGCTGCGGCTGCACCGGATCCCGCCCGACGGGCTGGACTACGAGGTCACCGCCACCACCAGCACCACCGTGCCACCGGCGCCCGAGACGGCGGCGGCCCCGCCGCGCCCCGACCGGCCGCCCCGCCGGGACCTCCCCGACGTCGACGGCCGGCGGTGGCTCGCCGGTGACCTGCACGCGCACACCGTGCACAGCGACGGCGCGCTCACCATCGACGAGCTGGCCGCGCTCGCCGCCAGCCGGGGGCTGGACTTCCTCGCCGTGACCGACCACAACACCGTCAGCCACCACCCGTGGCTGCCGGCCGCCTCGGCCCGCTACGGTGTGACGCTGCTGCCCGGCCAGGAGGTGACCACCGACCGGGGTCACGCCAACGTGTTCGGCCCCGTGGGCTGGGTCGACTTCCGCCGGCCGCCCGACGAGTGGCAGGCCACGGCGGAACGGGCCGGCGGGCTGATGTCGGTCAACCACCCGCTGGCCGCCGACTGCGCGTGGCGCCAGCCGCTGACGGCCCGTACCCGCCTCGTGGAGGTGTGGCACTCCGGCTGGTGGGACCGCACCTGGGGCGCCCCGCTGGCCTGGGTGCGGGCGTGGCGGCCGGACGTCGTACCGGTCGGCGGCAGCGACTTCCACCACCACGACGCCGACGCGCTCCCCGGCGCCCCCACGACCTGGCTGCTCGCCGACGGCGACGGCCCGCCCGAGGCCGCCGCGCTGGACGCGCTGCGCGGCGGCCGGACCGCCGTCTCCGCCGACCGCGACGGGCCGCTGCTGCTGCGGCTCGGCGACGAGCTGCTGGCCCTCGACGCCGACGGCACGCTGCTGGCCTATCCCGACGGGCGGCACCGGCTGGTACGCGGCGACCGGTGCCTGCTGCCGGCCGGCGACGGGCTGCACGTCCTGGAGTCCCACCGCATGGAGGTGATCGCACTGTGCAGCTGACCGGACGCACCCGGGTGGCCGGCGCACCCGTCAACTACGGCATCTACCAGGCCGCCGGCGCGCCCGTCGGGCCCGACGAGCTGCTCGCGGACCTGGCCCGCGACGGGTACGCCGGGATCGACTTCGGGCCGGTGGGCTATCTCGGCACCGGTGCGGCCCTGACCCGGCGGCTGGCCGACGCGGGCCTCGGGCTCGCCGGCGGCTGGGTGGACCTGCGCTTCGCCGACCCGGCCGGGTTCGCCGAGGACCTGGCCCCGCTCGACGCGGCGCTGGAGGTGTTCGCCGCCGTGCCGGTGGACGATCCCCGGTTCGCGCCCCGGCCGACGCTGGCCTGCCCCGCCAACCCGGCCCGGATGGCCCGCCCGGGTGTCCCGCCTTCCCCGGAGCTGGCGCTGCCCGCCGCGGCCTGGCCGGCCTTCGCCGCCCGGGTGCAGCAGGCCGCCGACAGGTGCCGCGAGCACGGCCTGGAGCCGGTGTTCCACTACCACCTGGGCACCGACGTCGAGACCGAGGCGGAGGCCGACCGGCTGCTGGAGCTGACCGACATCTCGGTCTGCCTGGACACCGGGCACCTGCTGCTGGCCGGCGGCGACCCGGTCGCGGCGGTCCGCCGGTGGGCCGGGCGGATCGGCCAGGTGCACCTGAAGGACGCCGACCTCGCCGTCCACCACCGGGTGCGGGCGGCCGGCGGCGGCCTCACCGACGTGGTGGCCGCCGGCGGCTTCTGTCCGCTCGGCGCGGGCGACGTCGACCTGCCCGGGGTGCTCGCCGGCCTCGACGCCGCCGGCTACACCGGGTGGCTGCTCATCGAGCAGGACGCGCCCGCTACCGACCGGGACCTCGACCGGATCCGCGCCGACCAGTCGGCCAACCACCGGTGGCTCGCCGAGGCGCTGCGATGAGCGGGCCGACGAAGCGGATCAGGATCGCGGTGGCCGGGCTGGGCATCATCGCCCACACGGCGCACCTGCCGCTGCTGCGCCGGCGCGCGGACCTGTTCGACATCGTCGCGCTGGCCGACCTGTCGCCGTCGCGGCTGGCCGGGGCGGGCGAGCACTACGGCGTCGGCCCGCAGCGCCGGTACGCCGACGCGGCCCGGATGGTGACCGACGGTGGCTGCGACGCGGTGCTGCTGGCGACCTCCGGCTCGCACGGCGACCTCGCCGCGCTGGCGCTGCGGGCGGGCGTGCCGGTGCTGTGCGAGAAGCCGCTCGCCGTCACCCTCGCCGAGACGACCCGGCTCGCCGAGCTGGGTGCCGGGGACGCGGCCCTCATGGTCGGCTACATGAAGCAGTACGACCCGGCGGTGGCGGAGGCGGCGCGGCTGCTGGCGGAACTCGGCGGGCCGGAACGGGTGCACGCGGTCGAGGTGACCGTGCTGCACGCCGGCGGTGACCGGCAGCTCAGCTTCGCCAACCTGTCCCCGGCCCCGGCCGACGTGCCGCCCGACGAGGCGGCCCGGCTCTCCGGTGCCGGCGCGCGCCTGCTCGACGCGGCCGTGGGCGCCGATCCCGGCGCCCGCACCCTCTACCAGATCCTGATCAACAGCATCTCGCACGACCTGTCGCTGCTGCGGCTGTTCACCGGCGCACCGGCCACCGTGGAGCACGTCGCGACCTGGCCGCTCGCCCCGGACGGCCCGGTCGAGCCGTCGGTGGAGATCAGCGGCCGGCTGCCCGGCGGCACCCGGTACGGCATCCGGTGGCTCAACCTGCCCGAGTACCCGGCCTACCGGGAGACGGTCACCCTGCACCACGCGCGCGGGTCGCTGGAGCTGGCGTTCCCGTCGCCGTACCTGATGAACGCGCCCACGACGCTGACCGTGGTGGACTACCACGCCGGCGGCGAGCGGCGGGCGGCGTACCGGTCGGTGACCGAGGCGTTCGAGCAGGAACTGGTCGCGTTCCACGCCATGGTCACCGAGGGCGCGGCGCCGCTGACCGGCATCGCCGGGGGCGCGACCGATCTGAGGACCAGCCAACAGGTGGTACGCCGCTACGGTGAGCTGACCGGGGCGGTTGTCGGCGGAGAGGCGGCGGGCTGATGACACGACCGACCGAGATCATCGTGGTGCCACACACCCACTGGGACCGGGAGTGGTACGAGCCGTTCCAGCGGTTCCGCCTGCGGCTGGTGGCGCTGCTCGACGAGGTGTTCGACCGGATGGAGGGCGACCCGCGCCAACGGTTCACCCTGGACGGGCAGCTCGCCGCCGTCGACGACTACCTGGAGGTCCGCCCCGAGCGGCGGGAGCAGGTGGTCGCCCTGGTCCGCGCCGGGCGGCTGGCCGTGGGCCCGTGGCAGATCCTGCTCGACGAGTTCCTCTGCTCCGGCGAGAACATCGTGCGCAACCTCGAACGCGGGCTGGCCCGCAGTGCCGGCCTGGGCGGCGCGATGCCCGTCGGCTACCTGCCCGACATGTTCGGGCACATCGCCCAGATGCCGCAGATCCTGGCCGGCGCGGGGCTCGCCCACGCCTGCCTGTTCCGGGGCGTCCCGGAGCGGGTGCACACGCGTGCCTTCGCCTGGCAGGCGCCGGACGGCACCGCCGTACGCACCGAGTACATGCCGGGCGGCTACGGCAACGCGGCCGGCCTGATGGACGACGCCGCGCTGGTCAACCGGCGGGCCACCGACCTCGCCGACCGGCTCGGAAGGTGGCGGCCGGCCGGGGACGACACCCCGGTGCTGGCCATGTACGGCGCCGACCACGCCGCCCCGGCGCCGGAGGCGCCCGACCTGCTCGCCGCCGCCGGTGTCGACGGCACGCGGCTGCGGCTCGGCACGCTCGCCGAGTACTTCGCCACCCAGCCGGCCGACGTCGACGGGCTGCCCGTCGTGACCGGCGAGCTGCGCTCACACGCCCGGGCCAACATCCTGCCCGGCGTGATCTCCGTACGCGGCCACCTCAAGCAGGCGATGGGCCAGGCCGAACGGCGGGTCGAGCGGTACGCCGAGCCCCTCGCCGCGCTGGCGCACGACGCGTCCGTGCAGCGCTTCCTCGACATGGCCTGGACCCGGCTCATCGACGCCAGCTGCCACGACTCGGTGACCGGGTGCGGCTGCGACGAGACCGCCGAGCAGGTGTCCGCCCGGCTCGCCGAGGCCGACCAGCTCGGCCGGGCGGTCTGCGACCTCGTCGGCGCGCGGCGGGCCGCCGAAGTGCCCCGCGACGGCTACCTGGTGTTCAACCCCACCCCGGCGCCCCGCACCGCCCTGGTGCGGCTGGACGTGGAACTGCCGGCCGACGCCGGGGTGGCACTGGCCGACGCGGACGGCCGTACGGTCGCCGCGCAGGTGCTCGACCGGGACCGGACGCTGCTGGCCGACGACGTGCTGCCGGCGGCCGGCCTGCCGGCCGTCCTCGCCCGGGTGCACGGGCGCGAACTCTACGGTCAGGAGATCACCGCCTGGTCGGTGTCCACCGCCGATGCCACGCTCACCTTCGAGGTGGCCCGGCACGGCGACCCGGCCTTCGACGTCGAGGACGTCCGGCTGGCGCTGGCCGCCGCCGGGCGGCACGAGCGGTGGCGGGTGCGCATCGTCGCCGCCCCCCGGGCCACGGTCGCCGCGCTGGTGGACCTGCCCGCGCTCGGGCAGGCCGCGGTGCGGCCGGTGGCGCTGCCGCCGGCCGCCGGCCCGGTGCCCACGCCGGTCACGGTGACCGGCCGCACGGTCGACAACGGGCTGCTGCGGGTCGAGGTCGCCGAGGACGGCACGCTGCGGCTGTCCACCCCCGACGGTGTCGGCGTGGACGGGGTGGGCCGGATCGTCGACGGCGGCGACGTGGGTGACAGCTACAACTACGCCCCACCGGTCGCCGACGAGCTGGTCGACAAGCCCCGGGCGGTGCGGACCGTGGTGCGCCACGACGGGCCGCTGGTCGCCGTCCTCGACGTGGTCCGCGAGTACCGCTGGCCGTCGGGCGCCGACGTCGACGCGGGCTCGCGCGCCGTGGACCACGAACCGACCGTGGTCACCACGCGGGTCGAGGTGCGCTCCGGCGAGCGGTTCGTCCGGCTTCGGGTCGAGTTCGACAACCGCTGCGACGACCACCGGGTCCGGCTGCACCTGCCGCTGCCGTCACCGGCCGACACGTCGTACGCCGAGGGCCAGTTCGCCGTCGTGGCGCGGGGCCTGAGCGCGGAGGGCGGCGGCGGGGAGGTCCCGCTGCCCACGTTCCCGGCCTCCGGTTTCGTGGCCGCGGGCGGCCCGGACGGCTCGCTCGCCGTCCTGCTGACCCAGCCGACCGAGTACGAGCTGACCGACTCCGGCCGGGAGCTGGCGGTCACGCTGCTGCGCGCGATCGGGATGCTGTCCCGCAACCGGCACGCCCTGCGCGACGAGCCGGCCGGCCCGCAGCTCCCCACGCCCCTGGCGCAGTGCCGCGGCGTCCGCACCGTCGAGCTGGCGGTGCTGCCGTTCAACGGTGCCTGGCACGAGGCCGGGGTGCTGGCGGCCACCGAGGCGTACCGGCACGAGCCGCTGGCCTTCCCCGGCACCGCCGAGCCGACCGTCCCGCTGCCGGCCCCGGCCGTGGGGCTGGCGGTCGACGGCCCCGGAGTCGCGCTGACCAGCGTCCGGGACCGCGACGGACGCACCGAGGTCCGGCTGGTCGCGCAGACGCCCACGGACACCACCGCCGTCATCGACGCCCCCGGCCTGCGCGGGGCGTGGCGCGCGGATCTCCTCGGCCGCCCGGGTGATCCGCTGGCCGTGGCGGCCGACGGGGTCGTCCGCCTACCGATGCGGGCCTGGGAGATCGCCACGGTGCAGCTCGACCTGACCTGAGCGCGAGCCGTCCCCGGCACGCCCGCTGCGCACTCTGGAAGGCGTGCCGGGTTTCGCCTGCGTGGAAACTGGAGAAGGTGGAGATTGCACCTGCGCTCAAGGGGGATCAACTCGTGTCCGACACCACCTTCGACCGGCCCGCCGAGGTGACCGACCCGTTGCTGTGGAAGCTCGCCCTGGACGTGGCCGACGCCCACGAGCCGGACGGCGACGGCGGGTGCCACAACCTGCTCTGCGCGGGCCAGTCGTGGCCGTGTCCCGCCTGGAACAACGCCCAGCGTGCGCTGCGCATGGCCCAGGCCGAGCCCCGGCAGCCGTCGCCCGCCGCGGGGCGTGCCGACGGCCGGGGCCGCTCCGGCCTGCCCGCCGCCGGCCCGGCGCAGCGCACCCGGCCGCACCCACGGACCGCATCGGCGGCCTAGCGGTAGCGAGCGAAGATCTCCTGGACGACGGCCAGCTCGTCGCCCTCGTCGGCGTCGATCCACCAGCTGTGCTCCGTGTCCGCCACGACGGCCTCCGGGGTGAGGAAGTCCTCCCCGAAGCGGTAGGCGCCCAGGCAGTAGGCGAACCCGGACCCGATCATCGGGTCGATGCCCGTCTCGTCGCAGTGGTCCAGCAGCCCTTCGGCCACCCGCCACCGCTCGCCGTCGAACCAGAACACGCCGCAGGCCCACTGGATCGTCCGGCCGGTGGGCACATCCGTGACGTTGCCCGACCGGCTGGTCGCCGGACGGTCGCGGACCAGGCGAACCAGCTCTTCGGGGACGTCGCCGTAGAGGGCCTCCTGCCCCGCGTAGTCGTCCCAGCCCACGCTCAGGTCCGCCTCGGGATCAAGGGTCAGCAGCAGCGCCTGCCCGTCCGGCAGGAAGTGCCAGACGGTCGACTGCCCGCCGTGGTCGTCCCAGGCGAACCGCTCCGCGCCGTCGACCACCGTCGGCTTGTGGAAGGTGAGTTCGCTGATGATCGCGGCGCGCCGGCGCACCTCCCGGATGGGAGTGGCACCCAGCGCGTGCCAGGTCTCGTCCATGGGCGCCCATGCTAGCCACCGCCCCCGCCGGCAGGCCCCGGCACCTGGGCCGCCAGCTTCTTCGGGGCGAGAAGGCAGTAGCTCTCGGTGAGCAGCTCGCCGACCTCCGCCCAGTCGACACCGTCGTCGAGGACCATGCCCAGCACGTCGGCACCCCAGCCGGGTTTGTAGAACGGGTGACCGCCGGCCACCAGCGCGTGGACCTCGTCGACGGGTGACCGGAACGTCAGCACGCAGGTCGGTTCGTCGGCGGCGACGGCCCGGGCGTACGCCATCTGGTGGCCGGGGTCGACGGTGAGCACGTGGGCGAAGGTCCGCTTGCGGATCCGCCAGCGGACGCCCACCCAGGCCGGTTCCTCGTAGCTCTCCGGCAGGCCACGACAGATCGGCCGGAGGCGGTCGAGGAACTCGGGCGGCACGTCTCCGGGGGCGGTCATCCCCGCACCGTGGCCGGCTCCGCCGCCTCCGCCGCGTCCAGCCAACGCCGGTACCAGCGGGCGAAGCCCAGCGGCGTGCCGTCGTCGTCGCGCAGCGGCCGGAACCCGCCGCCGTCGGCGGTGTCGTCGGCCCACATATGGCCGCGCGCCGGGCCGCTGACCACGAGGCCCTCCCGCAGCGCGCAGCCGAGGTGGCACAGGTAGATCAGCCCGATCGAGTGCTCGGGGGTGTAGACCACCTCGTTGTAGCGCTCCCAGTAGGCGTCCTCGGCCTCGTTGAAGGCCTCGACCGTGTCGAAGTCCTCCTCGTCGGGCTGCTCGGGCAGCCCGTCGGCCGGGTTGAACGCCTCCGTGTGCGGGAAGGGCCGGGCGAGGGTGTCGCGGTCGGTGAGGTCGGCGCCGTCGCCCTCCCAGGCCCAGCGGTCGTCGAGCCGGCGCAGCGGAAAGAGCCCGTAGGCGGGCCCGGCCCCGCCCCGGCCCGCCGCGAGCAGGAACGACCGGTACTCCTCGGGCAACTCGACCCGCAGTTGCCCCTCCAACTCGGCCAACTCCTCGGCGCGCAGCGGCGGTTCCAGCGCCCACTCGTGGGCGTGGGCGCCGAAGACCTTCTCGGCGACGGGGTCGACGGCCAGTCGTGCGAGCCGCCCGGGAATGTCGGACCAGTCGGTGTGCGTCACGGCCGGCACGCTACCGGCGGGCACCGACAAGCCCGGACGCCGCCGGGCGGCCGGCCTCCGGGTGGAGGGCCGGCCGCCCGGTCGGGGCGCCGGAGGTCAGCGCCAGGTGTCGGTACGGGTGTGGGTGCCGCCCGATCCGGTGGTGAAGGTCCGGTTGCCGCCGGACTCCCAGGTGACGGAGCCGTCGGGGTTCTTCTTCAGGTACTTGTACTCGACAGCCGTGTTCGGCGGCAGGCTGACGGTCGCCCGCCAGACCGGGTAGTCGGCCGGGGAGAGCGCGACGGCGTTCGCGGGGTTCCAGCCGCCGAGGGCGGGCAGGTTGCCGACGACGTACACGTTCTGGCCGAAGCTGGTGGTGGCGGTGGCGTGGAAGGCGGCGGCGACCGGCCCGGCGGTGTCGCCGCGGAAGGTCTCGGTGACCGCGTAGCTGCCGCCGGCCGGGGTGGTGAACGCGCGGTTCGCGCCGGATTCCCAGGTCACGGTCCCGGTCGCGGTTTTCTTGATGAACTTGTACTCCACGGCGGTGGACTTGGGCAGGTCGACCACGCCGCGGTGGACCCCGCCGTCGGCGGGCAGCCGCACCGCGTTCGCCGGCGCCCAGGAGCCCAGCGCCGGGATGCTGCCGACCACGTAGACCTCCTGGCCGGCGGTCACGGTGGCGGTGACGGTGAAGGTGGTGGCGACGTCGTCACTGACGGGCCCGGGCACGTAGGTGTCCGTCCGGCTGGCCGTCCCGCCGGCCGGAGTGGTGAAGGAGCGGGCGTCGGCCTCCTGCTCGACCACGGTGGTGCCGCTCTTGGCCAGGTACCGGTAGGAGACGGCGGTGGCGGCGGGCAGGTCGACGGTCGTGGTCCAGGTGCCGGTGCCGCTGCGGGTGAGCGGCACCGAGGCGGCCGGGTCGCCGTTGCCGAGCCCGGCGGTGTTGCCGACCAGGTGCAGCGTCCGGTCGGCGGGCAGCGCGGCGGTGGCGGTGAACGTGGTGGCGACCTTGACGGCGGGGCCGCCCCGGGCGTTGGCGTGGATGGCGACGGCACCGTTGGCGGGAATGGTGACGGTGGCCCGGCCGCCCGTCACGGTGACCGTGCCGCCGGTGCAGCCGGCGGTGCCGGCCGCACCCGAGATGACGTCGCAGTACGCGCCGTCGGCCAGGCCGGTGACGAACTGGGCGGTGCTGGCGCTGCCGGAGTCGTTGATGCCGATCCACGCGCGGTCGCCGCGGTGGAAGCCGATGACGTTGCTGTTGACGGTCGTGAAGTCCGAGACGGTCCTGACGGACCGGGCGGTGTTGGCCCAGCCAACCATGCCCTTGATGCCGGTGGACTGGGTCAGGCACGTCCAGGCGCCACCGCAGACGGTGTCGGTCACGTGGCCGCTGCCGGTGGCCGGGGGCGACTGGTTGCGGTTGGACCAGGTGAAGCTGTCGTAGACCGAGGGCTTGCCGTGCGGGTACGCCAGCGCGAAGTAGTTGGCCAGGGTGTAGTCGGTGCCGTTCTTGTAGGACAGCACCACCCCGTCCCGCTCCAGGTCGTGGTTGGTGACCATGGCGAAGACGTTGGCGCTGGGCGCGTCGAGGTTCCAGCTTCCGATGTTCGCGAGGTTCGAGATCGAGCCCTGGAAGCTGGACCGCAGGCCCTTGGCGTACGCGAAGTCCAGGACGTCGCCGTTGCCGATGAACGCGCGGGCCTTGAGCGCGTCGTTCGAGGCGCCGTCGAAGATCTCCTGGGCGACGTACGGGCGCTTGTTCTCCGCGACGGTGTTGTTCAGCTTGCCGAGGATCGCCGCGAAGTCGTCCTTCTTGACGTGCTTGACCGCGTCGACGCGGAACCCGTCGACGCCCAGGCCGATCAGGTCGTTGAGGTAGGCGGCGATCTTGTTGCGGACCTGCTCCTTCTCGGTGTACAGGTCCGACAGGGCGAGCAGCTCGCAGCTGGTCACCTGGGACTCGTTGTTCCAGTCGGTGATGCCGCCGGAGGTCGGGCAGTTGTCGCCGGGGTGGTGGAAGTCGCCGTAGCCGTAGGGCACGGCCGGGTAGTCGTAGCCGGTGAACGTGGTGCCGGCGTAGCCGACGGTGCCGGCGGGGTTGTTGACGCCGGCCATGTGGTTGACGACCGCGTCGACGTAGACGCGTACGCCGGCGGCGTGGCAGGCGTTGACCATGGCGGCGAACTGCTGGCGGTTGCCGAACCGGCTCTCCAGCTTGTACGACACCGGCTGGTACACCTCGTACCAGGGGTGGACCCCGTCAGCGCTGTTGGGCAGGCTGACCGACTCCTGCGGCGGCGCGACCTGGACGGCGCCGAAGCCCGCCGGGCCGAGGTGGTTGGTGCAGGCCGCCGCGACCGAGGTCCAGTTCCACTCCCACAGGTTGGCCGTCACCTCGCTGTCGTTGAGCGCGACGGCGGCGTTGGCGGGGGCGGCGGTGGTCAGCACGGCCGGGGTGGCACCGGCCGCGACGAGCGCGGCGGCGAGGAACAGGCGGGGGACGCGGGCGCGCAGGGGTGGTGTCGATCGGGCCATGACAGGAGGACCTTCTTCCGGGACGAAGAGGCACTGGCGAGAAGGGACGGCCGTCCGGGTAGCAAAGACAATGCTCGATTGCCGGCAGGCTCTGCAATACCTTGCAGCAAACTTCTCGAAATTTCATGGCAACATTGCCGCGTGATCGCTACGGACCTGGCTCATCACCCGTAAACGCCGCGAAGCCGGCGATCCACGATGGATCGCCGGCTTCGCGGCCTGCAACTCCTTGCAATACTCGACGGCCACCCCGCGCGGGCGGCACGCCGCCGGTCACCGGGGCCTCGGCACCGCCTCCCGGGCGAGAATCACCGCGCCGAGCAGCGCGGCGTCGTCGGCGAACCGGGACAGCACCACCTCCGGCGGGTACGGCAGCACCGCCGCCAGCCGCTCCCCCAGCAGGCCACGGATCAGCGCGTTGCCGGCCACCCCGCCGACCAGCACGATCCGCTGCGGGTCCAGCAGCAGGCAGCAGGTGACCAGGTGCCGGGCCAGCTCGTCCAGTTGGGCGGTGAGGGCGTCCCGGGCCGGGCCGGGGCGCTCGGCGGCGGCGGCCAGCGCGGGCGCGGCACCCGGTATCCCGAGCGAGTCGGCGAGCCGGTCCAGCGCCCGGCCGGAGAAGCCCGCCTCCAGCATCGTGCCCGGCCACGGGCCGCCGGCCACGGCGTACCCGATCTCGCCGGCCGCACCGTGGTGCCCGGGCAGCACCGACCCGCCGACGGTGACCGCCGCCGCCACCCCGGTGCCCAGCCCGACCACCAGGCCGGGGTCGGCGTCACGCAGGGCGCCGATCCGCAGCTCGGCCAGGGCCGCCGCGTTCAGGTCGTTGTCCACCGCCACCGCCGGTACGGCCAGCCGGTCCCGGACCGCGTCGGCGAGCCGCAGCCCGTCCCAGCCGGGCACGTTCGGGGCCAGGTCGATGCCGTCGGAGCGGACCACGCCGGGCGAGGCGATCCCGGCCGCCACGACCGGCGCGCCGACCTCCCCCAGCAGCTTCGCGGCCAGCTCCAGCGCCCGGTCCAGGGCCTGCGGGGCGCCCCGCTCGGCGTGTGTCGGGACCCGCTCGCGGGCCAGCAGCCGGCCCTCGCCGTCGGCCACCCCGACCGCCATCTTGGTGCCGCCGAAGTCGATGCCGAGCAGCACCCCCGCGTCGCCGGCCGGCGACGCGGGCTGGGCGACCCGGCCGGCCAGCCGCACGCTCACCGGTCCACCCCCGCGTGCCCGGCCGCCACGCCCCGCGCGCTCACCGGGCCGCCCACTGCGCGGCGACCGCGTCCAGCGCCTCGTCGGCGCCGGCCAGGCGGTCGCGGACGGCGGCCAGCCGGCCGGCGACGGTGTCGAAGGTGCCGCGCAGCACCGCGACCTGGGCGCGCACCGCGTCCGTGCCGGGGCCGTCGACCTGGGCGCGGTCGAGCACCAGTTCCGGGCGTACGGCGGCGGCGATCAGGTCGGTGACGGCGGCGTCGTCGAGCCGCTCGGTGATTCCCTCGGCCGCCTCCCGCACGGTCTGCGCGGTCCAGGTGTCCGGTGCGCCGCCCCGGACCAGCCGGCCGACCACCGAGTGGGCGGCCCGGAAGGGCACCCCGTGCCGGGTCAGCGCGTCCGCGGCGGCGGTGGTGGTGGCGCCGGAGGCGACGATCTCCCCGGCCGACGGCGGCTCCAGCGGCTCGATCTCGGCGAGGAAGCCGCCGAGCAGGGCGAAGAACCGGTCGGTGCGGTCGTTGCTCTCCCAGAGCCGCACCTGCACGTCGGTGGTGGCGTTGTTGGAGTCCTCCCACCAGGCGGCGCCGACGTTGTTGAGCACCGAGGCGGCGTCGGCGGCGGTGGCGCCGGCCATCGAGACGAGGTGCTCCAGCACGACCGGGTTGCGCTTCTGCGGCATGATGCTGCTGCCCTGGGTGAAGTCGCCGGGCGTGGTCACCCAGCGCCAGCTCAGCCAGTCCATCAGGGTGCGGGCCAGCCGGGCGCCGGTCGCCAGGGCCTGGGCGTTGAGGGTGCCGACCCGGACGAGGTGGTCGGCGCCGGCCACCGCCTCGTACGAGTTGGTGACCAGGCCGCCGAAGCCGAGCAGCTCGGCCACCCGGGCGGGGTCGATGTCCAGGTCGGTGCCCGCGAAGGCGCAGGAGCCCAGCGGCGAGACGTTGAGGCTGTCGATCAGGTCGGCGTAGGCGACGGCCTGCCCGGCGAGGGCCTCGGCGTAGCCGGCCAGCGCGTGCCCGATGGTGGTGGGCTGGGCCGGTCGACGGTGGGTGTAGCCGGTGATCACCACGTCGGCGTACCGGTGCGCGGAGTCCAGGGCGGTCGTGCCGGCGGCGAGCACCCGGTCGAGGACGCCGAGCGCCTGGTCGCGCAGCAGCATCCGGAACACCCCGGCGTCGAGGTCGTTGCGGCTGCGGGCCATCTGCACGTCCAGCTCGGAGGTGGGGATGCCGCACGCCTGCGCCAGCCGCTTCTCCAGCAGGTAGTAGGTGTCCTCGAAGGTGCCGTCGAACTCCGGCGCACCGGCGGTGTCGGCGCGCAGTTCGGCCAGCCCGCGCAGCAGCCGGGCGCCCCGCTCGGCGGGCACCAGCCCCTGCTCGACCAGCATCACCACGTGCGCCTGGCTGGCCCGCACCATCGCCGGGAAGAGGTGCCCGACGTGGTGGTCGTAGGTCGGCCGGAGGTGGTGCCGCTGGTAGGTGGTCAGCGCGGGTGTGCTCATGACGGTTCTCTACTTCCTTCCGTGCCGGGCGCGGCGTCGTGTGCCGCACCCGGGCGTCAGCCGGTCAGTCGTCCAGGCCGAGCAGGCGCTCGGCGTTCCCGGCGAAGATCGCGCGTAGGTGGTCGTCGGGCAGCCCCAGCTCGCGGCAGATCCGCAGCTGGTCGTCGAGGTAGCGGGTGACGTAGCCACGCGGGAACCACGACGAGTCGCTGCCGTACACGATCCGGTGCGGGCCGATGGTCTCGTAGCAGCGCCGGAACAGCTCGTCGAGGGTCAACTTGTACGGCATCCAGCGCACCCACTGGTTCGACCCGGAGGTGTCGACGTGGATGTTCGGGCAGCCCCAGGCGGCGAAGAGCAGGTCCTGCACGTGCTGGACGCCGAAGTGCGGCACCACCACGGCCAGCTCCGGGAAGCGGCGGGCCATCCGGGCCAGCTCGTCCGGGCCGCCGTACCGGCCGTGGGACAGGCCGCCGGCGCTGCCGTAGTGACCGATATGGATCAGCACCGGCACGCCGAGGCGCTGGGCGGTGCCCCAGAGCGGGTCGAGGGCCTCGTCGTCGAGCGGGCCGCGCAGCAGCGGGGCGAACAGCTTCAGCCCGCGCAGGCCGCGCTCGACGACCGCGCGCTCCAGCTCGGCCGCCGCGCCCGCGCCGTACGGGTCGTGGTGGGCGAAGCCGAGCAGCAGGTCGGGGTGCCGGTCGACCACGTCGGCGACGGTGTCGTTGCCGCCGCCGGTGACGAAGACCGCCCGGCGCACGTGCACCGCGCGCAGCTCCTCGGCCCACCGGTCCGCCTCGTCCTGCCAGCGCGCGGCGGGCGGCTCCGGCTCGGGGAAGCCCCACGCCTGGCGCCACTGCCGGGCGTACGGGGCGGAACCGGCGGCGCGGACCGCCCGTTCGTGCTCGCCGCCGGGGTGCATGCCGGCGGCGTGCTCGCAGGCCTGGATCGTCTCGTCGGTGCCGATGCGGAAGTGCAGGTGGAAGTCGACCACGTCGAGGCCACGGTCCACGGTCACGACGCCTCCCCGGGCTCGGGCCCGCCGGCCGGCGCGGCCGACGTGTGAGGTCGAGCCCCTGGTCGCGGAGGCTCCCGACGACCCGGATGGCCCGGATGCTGTCGCCGCCGATGTCGAAG